>JACPCS010000111.1 GCA_016184455.1 Acidobacteriota bacterium | reverse complement strand
CGGCAGAGCCGCGACTTCGCAGCGGCTGTACGGGCGGCGGGCAAGCCTGTGACGTTGCTGGTCGGCGAGGGATACAACCACTTCGAGATACGCGAAACGCTCGGCAATCCGTATGGGCTGCTCGGCCGCGCCGCCCTGGCGCAGATGCGCGGCTGAATGACGCGCGCAACCCTTGACGTGCGCACCCGGGCCGCCTGGCGCGCGTGGCTCGCGAAGCACCACGCGAAGGCGCGCGAAGTGTGGCTCGTGTTTCACAAGACACATACCGGCATGCGATCGATCGAGTACGAAGCGGCCGTCGAAGAAGCGCTCTGCTACGGATGGGTCGACAGTCTGATCACGCGGCTCGACGACGACCGCTACGCGCGCAAGTTCACGCCGCGCAAACCCGATGCCGCGTGGTCGGCGTCGAACCGCCGCCGGTACGCGAAGCTCGAAGCAGAAGGGCGGCTTGCGGCGCCAGGCCGGCAGCGGCCGCCGACCGCGCGCAGCTCCGAGCCGCCCACCATCGACGTGTCCCGCATCCCTCCCGACGTCGCGAAGGCGCTGAAGGCGGTGCCGAAGGCGTGGACGTCCTTTCAGAGTCTGCCGCCCTCGCATCGCCGGCGATATCTCTTGTGGATCCTGACCGCGAAGCAGGAAGAAACACGGGGGCGGCGCGTCAAAGAAGCGGTGCGCCGGCTGCTGCGGGGCGAAGAACTGGGATTGCGATAGCGAGGGTCCGGCTGAAGCCGGCCGCTACGGCTCTCAGCCGCGCTCCTTGGTCACCATGTTCTGGCCCCCAACGCGCGGACTTTGCGCGTTGGGGTGCGAGTAACATAGGGGCGCATGCGGCTGATCTTCGAGCAGATTCGCGCGGGCGGCGACCGGAACTTCGGCTATCTGCTCGCCGACCGCGACCGACAGCAGGGCGTGCTGATCGACCCGTCGTATTCCCCCGACGCGTTCGTCCAGCGCGCGGTCGATCAGGGCATCACAATCACACACGTGATCAACACTCACTCGCACCCGGACCACGTCAACGGCAACGACGTCGCCCTCGAGCGCACGCGCGCCCCGCTCGTCGCGCATGAAAGCGCCCCGACCGCGCCGGCCCTCCGCGTCACCGACGGTCAGGAGCTCGCCGTCGGCACTCTGCGCCTGCAGTTCCTGCACGTCCCCGGCCACTCGGCCGATCATGTCGTGATCTACGAGCCGACGTACCGGCTTCTCGTCACGGGCGATCTGCTGTTCGTCGGCAAGGTGGGCGGCACGAGAACCGAGGACGATGCCCGCACCGAATGGGACAGCCTGCAGCGTCTCGTCGACGCCATCCCTGCGGAGGCGACCGTCTGGCCCGGGCACGACTACGGCGCGCGACCGAGCTCGACGATGGCGCTGGAGCTCGCGACCAACCCGTTTCTGCTCTGCGCCGACGTGCACGCGTTTCTGCGGCTCAAGTCCGACTGGCCGGCCGTGAAGGCGCGCCTCGGGCTCCGGTAGCCGACGGCCGCGCCCGCAATCGCGTCAGCAGATCCTCGAGATCCCGCGGCAGCGGCGCCTCGAACGTGAGCGGCCGGCCGTCGACGGGATGGCGGAACGAGAGGCGATGGGCGTGCAACGCCTGCCGCGCACAATCGATTGTCCGTAGGGCGGGTCTCGCCGAGCCGTGCGAAGAAGAGCGAGGCAGACCCGCCGCGTCAACGTACAGCCGCTCGCCAACGATCGGATGGCCGTGCAGCCGCGCCTGGATCCGGATCTGGTTGCGCTTGCCGGTCTCGAGCCGCACCTCGACGAGCGCCGCACTTCGGAACGTCTCGAGCACGCGGTAGTGGCTGATCGCCTCCTTCTTGCGCGGGTCACGCGGGTGCGCGCGCGTCTGCACGAGCGCCTTCACGTCCCAGGCCAGCTCGTCGCGCCAGCTGCCCTGCGGCGGACGCGGATGCCCCGAGACGACCGCCCAGTACACGCGCTCGGGCTCGCGCCGCTCGAACTGCGCTTTGAGCTGCTCCTGCACGCGTGTGTTCTTCGCAAACACCACGAGGCCGGAGGTGTCGCGGTCGATCCGGTGCACGACGAGCGGCCGGCGGCGCGTGCGGGAGCGCAGATGGTCCTCGATATAGCCGTAGGCTGACGAGGCGTCCGGCCGCTGCTGCAGCGGCACCGCGAGCAGCCCCGCGGGCTTGTTGACGACGATGAGCGCATCGTCCTCGTACAGGATCTCGAGCTCGCCCGCCGTTCCGCCGCCCGGTCGTCGAGCGCTGCCGGGCCGATCCATCCAGACGCGGACGGCGTCGCCCGCGCGCAGCGTGCGCGACCCGTCACTGGGTCGTGCTTCAGTGCCGTTGACGAAGACCTTCCCTCGCGCGAGCGCGTCGGCGGCGCCCCCGCGCGACCCAAGGCGTTCGGTGGCGGCGAGAAACTTGTCGAGCCGGCTGCCCGCCGCCTCATCCGGGACGGTCCAGACGTTCTTGCCGCGTTCGACACGCACGCTCATTCCGCTCGCGATTGTAGACTGCCCGCATGGTCCAGCTGTTCGCCGCGATCGGCGCGGGCCTCGTCGCCCTGGCGCACACGGCGCCGTTTCCCTTCCTCATCGAAGGGCTGCAGCGCGACGAGTCGGCGTGGCACGTGAGGGTCGACCCCGCCGCGCCGACCGTCTATCTGACGTACGACGACGGTCCGAATCCGGCGGCGACGCCGCTGCTGCTCGACGTCCTCGCGCGGGAGCGGGCGTCCGCGACGTTCTTCCTGATCGACGATCACGTGACCGACGAGACGGCGCCGCTCGTGCGGAGAATGTTCGTCGAGGGGCACGCGGTCGCGCTGCATTCGAACGAGCGATGGCTGATGCTGCAGACGCCCGACGCCATCGCGGATGCGCTTGGCCGAGCGGCCGACCGCATCGCGCAGCTCGGCGGCGCGCGCCCATGTCCGTATTTCCGTCCGCACGCCGGCTGGCGCAGCGGCGCCCTCTATCAGGCGCTCGATCGTCTCGACTACCGTCTGGCCGGCTGGAGCTGGGGCCTGTGGGACTGGAACTGGTGGCGTCCGCGCGACGCGGCCGGTCTGGCCGCACGTCTCGCACGCCGCGCCCAGGCGGGCGACATCATCGTCATGCACGACGGGCATCACCGCAATCCACGCGCGGATCGGCAGTATGCCGTCGAGGCGACGGCGCAGCTGATTCCGGCACTCCGCGCCCGGCAGTTCGACCTTGCCCGGCTGCCGTGTGAGGGGCTGTAAAGGGGGAGGTTACTCTTCGACCTGCCAGTCGGCCGGCGGCTGCGGCCCGGGAACGATGCCGGCGATGTCGGGGTCGACGCCGTCGGCGGGCCGCTGCTGTGACGCCTTGCGCATCTTGGCGTCCTGGCGCTTGGCCGCCTTCTGCTGACGGCGCTCGCTCAGCGCCTTCTCACGCTCGCGTTTCGCCGCGGTCGGTCGCGCATTGCGTGCCATGGCTCAACTCCTAGTCGGTAGCCGGTAGCCTGTAGCCGGTAGCCTGTGGCCGGTAGCGGGTTCGTGGGCTACCACCTACCGGCTACTACCTACCGACTAGCAAACCTACCAGCGCGGCTCGCTGCGACGGCCGCCGGGCCGTCCGCCGCGTCCGCCGCGGCCGCGATCGTCGCCGCCGCCCCCGAAGTCGTTGCGAAACGGCCGTGGCGCCGGCGGCCGCGCTTCGTTGACCGTCAGCGCCCGCCCGCCGAGCTGATGTCCGTGCAGCTCGGAAATCGCCTTCTGCGCGCCATCCTCGTCCTTCATCTCGACGAAGGCGAAGCCGCGCGCGCGGCCGGTCATTCGATCCCGCACGACGGTGACGGTCTCGACCTCTCCCGCCTGCCCGAATAACGACTCGAGATCCTGCTCCATGGTCTCATAGGGCAGGTTGCCCACGAACAATTTACGGCCCATGACTTCTCCTGCGGCCTCAGCTCTGGCTCGTAAAGCGCAGGAGATGCGAGTCGTTCGGGCTCGAATCTGACGCGGTCTGGCGGGCTCAGCGTGCGGCGGCGCTGAAAGGATAGCACATGCTACCCTGTGACCTTGATGCCGTCTCTGCCCGATCGGCTCCACCGCCTCGAGGAGCTCGCGCGCGACCTCTGGTGGAGCTGGACGCCCGACGCGCGCAACGTGTTTCGCCGGCTCGACTACCCGCTGTGGCGCCTCACCGCGCACAACCCCGTCCGGATGCTGAAGCTCGTCGAGCCCGCCACGCTGGCGCGCGCGATGGCCGATTCCGACTGGCTGGCGCTGTACGACGGCGCGGTGGCGCGCCTCGATGCGACGCGCGCGGCGCGCGGCACCTGGTGCGAACGCGAGTGTCCGGACCTGGCGGGCCGCTCCATCGCCTATTTCTCCGCAGAGTTTGCACTCCATCAGTCGCTGCCGATCTACGCCGGCGGCCTCGGCGTGCTCGCCGGCGACCACTGCAAGGAAGCGAGCGACCTCGGCGTGCCGCTCGTCGGCGTCGGGTTCATGTACCCGCAGGGCTACTTCCATCAGACGGTGTCCGCCGACGGGTGGCAGGAGGAGGTCTACGAGAAGCTCAACTGGACCGATGCGGCGATCGAGCCGGCCATCACGACCGACGGCAAGCCATGCGTCACGGCCGTGCCGCTCGGCAGCCGCACGGTGCTCATGGCCGTGTGGCGGGTGCGGGCGGGCCGCGTGCACCTGTATCTGCTCGACACCGATCTCGAGGAGAACGCGCCGTGGGATCGGGAGCTTTCGGCCCGGCTCTACGGAGGCGATCGCGAAACGCGGGTCCAGCAGGAGATCCTGCTCGGCGTCGGCGGCGTGCGCACGCTGAAGGCCGTCGGCATCACGCCCGCGGTGTACCACCTCAACGAGGGGCACGCCGCGTTTGCCGTCCTGCAGCGCATCCGCGATCTCTGCGAGAAGGGGTGGGCGTTCGAGGCGGCACTCGAAGAAGTGCGGCGGACGACGGTGTTCACCACGCACACGCCGGTGGCCGCGGGGCACGACGCGTTTCTGTTCCACCTGGTCGAGAAGCACCTGGCCGGCGCTTGGGGCGAGCTCGGCGCGTACCGCGAGCGGTTCTTTGCGCTCGCGCACTACGACAGCGGTGACGGCCCGATGTTCAACATGACGGCGCTCGCGCTGCGGACCGCGAGCGCGATCAACGGCGTCAGCGCGCTGCACGGCGACGTCACCCGGCGGATGTGGCATGCGGTGTGGCCCGACACGCCGGTCGAGCGCGTGCCGATTCGCTCGGTGACCAACGGCGTGCACATCCCGACGTGGATGTCGGCCGAGATCCGCGCATTGCTCGATCGCTATCTGGGGCCCGACTGGCTCGAGCATCACGACGACCCCGGCTTCTGCGACGCCGTGGTGCGCATTCCCGACGAAGAGCTCTGGGAGGCACGCCAGTCGCTCCGCTCGTTCCTCTTTCACTTCATCCGCGAGCGCGCGCGCTACCGCTGGACCCACCGCGGCGCCTCGGCATCGCACATCGTGGCGTCCGGCACGATGTTCGACCACAACGCGCTGACGATCGGGTTCGCGCGGCGCTTCACCGGCTACAAGCGGCCGGAGTTGGTGTTCGCCGATGCCGACCGCCTGGCGAACATCCTCAACGCGCACGGCCGCCCCGTACAGATCCTCTTCGCCGGCAAGGCGCACCCGGCCGACGACATCGGCAAGCACCACCTGCAGCGGATCTACCGGCGGGTGCTCGACCCGAAGTTCGGCGGGCGGATCGCGTTCATCGAGGACTACGACCTGCACGTCGCACACTTCCTCGTCCAGGGGTGCGACGTGTGGCTCAACAACCCGCGCAAGCCGCTCGAGGCGAGCGGGACGAGCGGCATGAAGGCGGCGATCAACGGCACGCCGCACATGTCCATCGGCGACGGCTGGTGGGCCGAGGGGTTCACCGGCGACAACGGATGGCTCATCGAGGGCCCCGCCGATCCCAACGACCAGGGCGCGCAGGACTGGGCCGACGCGCAGGCGATCTACACCCTGCTCGAGGAGCAGGTCGTGCCGGCGTTCTACGATCGCGACGCGCAGGGCGTTCCGCACCGGTGGCTGCAGATCGTCAAGCAGTCGATCCGGACCGTGGTGCCGCGGTTCAGCACGCGGCGCATGGTGAAGGAATACGTGCGCGGGATGTACCAGCCGGCGCTCGGCCAGCCAGTCACGAAATAAATTCCCAACTCCCGATACGCCAACTTCCACACCCGAGACGCCCATCGCACACCCGCCTGATTGGGAATTGGGCGTTGGGAGTTGGGAGTTGTAAGATCACAGCAATGGCCCGCAAGTCCACCCAGGCAAAGGTGAAGTGCGCGCTCTGCGGCGCGAAGGAAGTCTCGGAGCCGCGCGGTGAAGAGCGCTACTGCCGCGACTGCTGGGAGAAGAAGATCGCCGTCGAGGAGATCGTCGCGCGCGAGTTCTCGCTGAAGCGCTACATCCGCGCGCACAGCGCGGAGAAGTACCTGGTCTATCACTCGACCATCAAACGTCCCTGCGGCCAGCTGATCGTCGTCGACGACGGGTACGATCTGTTCCTGACGATGGTGCTGTATCCGAACTTCGGGTGGGACGAGGAGGCGTATCACCTCGAGGGCGATCCCGAAGGGCGGACCTTCGCGGAGATTCTCGTCGACGTCGTCGCCACCGAGGTGATCGAGCCGTGGGGCGGCGGCAAGTGGCACCTCGAAGTCTTCAAGTCGGCGGCGCCCGAGCCCGAGGACTGGAACGGCGAAATGTAACCGCCATATAATCGCGCGTACGGGGCTCGTGCGCGCCCGTCTGGAGGATCACGCTTCATGAACCGTCAGAACATTTCGCTGCTCGCCGTCGCTGGTGTCGTTGCGCTGATCTCGGGGGCGGCGGCTGCGCAGGCGCCCAAGCCCGCAACGCCCGCGGCCAAGCCGGCCACGCAGGGCGCGCCGGCGGCGCAGGGTGGGCAGACGCCCGCGGCCAAGCCGAGGCTCGTGGCGCCCGTTCGCGGCACCGCGCAGATCGGCTACACGAAGCCGGTCGTCAAGCGAGGCAAGATCGAGGGCCGCGACTTCGTGATCACGACGATGCGGATCCAGAACATGGCGACCGCGCCGATCGCCGGCCTGAAGGTCGACGACTTCTGGTACGACAAGCAGGGGAATCCGCTCCCGAGCGACAGCTACCGCCACCCGCGGCCGCTGCAGCCGGGCGAGGTGATCACGGTCACGCTCGAGACGCCGCTCGACCCGCGGATGAACCGGAACCAGTGGCAGTTCTCGCACGCCAACGGCGAGATCAAGCCGACACTGGTCCCGAAGCTCTAGCAGCGCGCGTAGGGACGGCGCACGCGTCGCCCCTACGCACGCGCTCCGCCCAGCCGGCGACGATCGGCACGCGCCACGCGTCGCCGCGCGCCGCTTTCCACATCGCAATCGCCCACAGGACCACGCCGGCCGCCCATGTCAGCGTGGCCGCGCTCAGGAAGAATCCGAACGTCGCCGGCTGCCACGCGAGCGAGGCCACCGCCAGTGCGCCGAACACGACGACGAGGAGCGCGGCGAGGCCGAAGACGACGACCGCCTGCGCGGCGTGAAACCGGACGAAGGGGTCGCGGCGTTCGACCAGGCAGAAAATCGCGCCGGTCACCCACCAGCCGCTGTAGGCGAGCGCGGCGGCCGCGCGCGGCGAGAGGCCGGTCGAGCTGGCGGGAGCAGCCACGCCGCACGTCGGTGCAACGGGGCTGCCAAGGGCGCACCTCCCAACGCCCAACTCCACAACTCCCAACAGTGGGAGTTGGCGTGTTTGGGGGTTGAGTGTTTGTTTCAGCGAACCCGGATGAGCACCTCGCGCGCGGCGGTGGCGTTGTTCACCGACCGCCCCTCCACGCGGATCACGTACGGGCCCGGGGCGAACTCGGTGAGCGGAAGCCGCACGCTGTAGCCGTACCCGCCCGACGTGCCCTGGAGATCGGCCGACGACCGCTGCTCGCGGTTCTGAAAGACGACGCGGCCGTCCTCGGCGCGCGCCGTCGTGGCGAGCTCGATCGTATGCGGCGGCGCGTTCGGCGCGTTCTCGTAGAACTCGGCAAAGAGCGCAATCTGATCGTTCGGCGGGAACTCCCGCCCGGTGGCCAGCGGCCCCGGCAGCACGTCCTTGAGCGCCTCGCTCGGCCGTACGGTCGGCGTCGCCGACGTGGAGGCGGACGCCAGCGCGACGCCGCTCATCGCAAACGGCGCCTTGTAGAAGTCGGGGATCTCGATGTCGTGGAACACGCTGCCGGATCGGTTCGCACCTTCCTCGACCGTCGAGGCGCGGAGCTGGTAGCGGCCGGGCGGCAGCGCGATCTCCGACACGACGCGGAAGCCGCGCTCGCGCGCCAGTGCCGCGGTCGCCGCGCTCATCTCCATCCCGAGCACGTGCTTACTGCCCGGATGGGTCTTGCCGGCGGCGTCGACGGCGGAGAACGCCACCTGCACGCGATCGAGGAAGGTGCCGGCCTTCTCGGTGAACCGGAAGGCGTCGGCGCGCATCTCGAGGACCAGCGAGACCGAGGCGTTGGGCGCCGTCCCCTTGAAGGCGGCCGCCGACAGGCTGAGCGGCACGCCGGTGACGGGGATCGGGCTGTTGAGCGCGGAGCCGGTCGCGACGTCGAGCGGCGTGGCGCCGGCCGGGGGCCGCGTGTTCGGGGCGCGGCCGCGCGGCGCGACGTACCCGCGCCGGGCGCGCACCTGCAGGCCGGGCCGCTTCACCCGCACCTCGATGCGCCGGAACCGGCCGTCGCGCCGGTCGTTCGTCGGGTAGTAGCCGAGCACGTAGTACGAGCTGTTCTCGCGGACCACGCGCGCGAACGCGCCGCCGAAGTCGTTGCGGTTGATCGCCGCGAAGCCGCCCGTCTGGTCGGCGAGCACCTGCAGGCTCTGCTGCGACAGGCGCAGAGAGCTCTCGAGCTGGCCGATCAGGGAGAACTGCGAGGGCGTCACCCCGCTCGGCGTGCCCGCCGACTCGATCGCCTCCTCGAACGCCGACAGCCCGCGCGGATCGATCGCGTAAACGGCGGTGTTGGCGCGGGTGGCCGCGGCCACCGCGTCGCTCGCGTCCTGGAGGATGATCCCCGCCGACGTGTAGTTGAACACGTCGTAGACGTTGTAGCTGATGCCCTCGCTGATGAGCAGAATCGACTTGCGCCGGCCGCGGATGCCCTCCATGAAGGCCGCCAGATCGCGCAGCGACCGCAGCATAGATCGCGCGTGGTGCGCGCGCTCCGCCTCGAGCGGATCGAGCAGCCTCAGGTCGCGCTCGCTCCCGGGATCGAGCGATCCGATCTCGGTGCGGCGCGCCAGCTCGTCGGCCAGTTCGAGCGCCTCGGAACGCAGCTTCTGCCCCGAGAACCGATCGACGGCCTGGAGCAGCAGCCGCCGGTTGCTGGTGAACTCCTGCCCGGACGTGGCGCGGCCGCTCGTGTAGACGACCGCCGCGAGATCGTTGGTGCCGAAGTCGTTCTCGAGGAACGCGCGCAGGAACTGCCGCACGCGCGCCGTGCTCGTGAAGTTGGTGTGCAGGTCGTCGAGCACGATCACGTAGATGCGCCCTTCGGCGATCGTGTTCGCGCTCACGTCCGGCTCAATCGGTCCGCCCGCAAAGAGCGGGCGCACGGGGCGCTCGATCGGCAGGTTGACGAGCGAGAAGGCGGTCACCTTCTGCGGCCGTCCGTCCTCGAGCACCTCGAAGTCGGCCTGCGTGAGGTCGGTGACAATCGTACCGGCCGCGTCGGTCACCACCGCATCGACTTCGACGTAGTTGACTTCGACGCGGAACGTCACCTCGCCGAAGCCCTGCTGGGCGGGCGGCGGCGGGCTGGCCGGCGGCGGCTGCTGCCCTTCGACTTCGCTCAGGGCACCCCGAGCGGCAGTCGAGGGGTGCGCCGCGAGGACCGCGGCCGAAAGCGCCGCACAGAGAAGGGCAATTGGGACGCGGGTCGTCATGGCACCACCTGTCTCTGCCGAATTATACGAGCGAGCCGGTAGCTGGTCGCCGGTAGCTGGTAGCTGGGATGGCCCCGACTTTCGATGCACCTCGCGCGTCAGAGCTATAGTGAGGGGGATGCTCGACGTGGCCGCCGTACAGCGCGCGCTTGGCGCGGAGGGACTCGACGGCTGGCTCCTCTACGACTTTCACGGCTCCAATCCGATCGCGGCGAAGCTCGCGGGGCTGGATAGCGGGGGCCATATGACCACGCGGCGGTGGTACTACCTGATTCCCGCCGCGGGCGAGCCGCGCGCCGTCGTGCACGCGATCGAGCGCCACAACCTCGACGCGCTGCCGGGCGAAACGATCGTGTATGCCGGACGGCGCCAGCTCGACGAGGCGCTGACGCGGCTGCTGCGCGGCATGAGGCGCATCGCGATGGAGTACTCGCCCGACTGCGCGATTCCGTACCTGTCGCGGGTCGATGCCGGCACGGTCGAGGCGATCCGCCGGCGCGGCGTCGAGATCGTCTCGTCGGGCGATCTCGTCCAGCAGTTCGAGGCGGCATGGACGGCCACCCAGCTCGCCTCGCACCGCGCGGCGTCGGAGGCGCTCTATCGGATCAAGGACCGCGCGTTCGCGGCGGTGCGCGCGGCGCTGGCGAGCGGCGCGCCGCTCACGGAGTACGCGCTGCAGCAGCAGATGGTGGCCTGGTTCGAAGAGGAAGGCCTGGTGAGCGATTCACCGCCGGTCGTGGCGATCGGCCCGAATTCCGGGAATCCGCACTACCTGCCCACGGCGGCGCACGGTAGGCCCATCGGGACGGATCAGGTGCTGCTGCTCGATCTCTGGGGCAAGCGGCGCGAGCCGGGCGCGGTGTTTGCTGACATCACCTGGGTTGCCGTCACCGGCCGAACCGTTCCGCCCGAGCCGGCGCGCGCCTTCCGTGCCGTGGTTGAGGCGCGCGACGCGGCCGTGGCGCTCGTCGAGGAGACGGCGCGCGCGGGGCGCGACGTCCGCGGCTGGGAGGTCGACCGCGCGGCGCGGACCGTGCTGGAGCGCGCCGGGTATGGAGATTACATCCTGCACCGCACGGGGCACAGCCTGGGCGAAACCGTGCACGGCAACGGCGTCCACCTCGACGATTACGAGACGCACGACGATCGCCGCGTGCTGCCGGGGGCAGGCTTCACAATCGAGCCGGGGCTGTATTTCGACGAGTGTGGTGTCCGCACCGAAATCAACATGTTCCGTGACGCGCGCGACGCCGTAGTGACGGGGCCGCGCCAGATGGAGATAATGACGCTAGGGAGTTCGTAGATCTCCCACCTTCTGCGAGGACGTGCATGTCTAACCGCAAGATCACCTTCTTTTATGCGTTGCTGATCGCGATTGCCTCACTGGCCGTCGGTATGGTGATCGCATCCCGGCTGGGAATGTCGCCGTCGTCTGCGGCGCAGGGTGTGGCGCCGCCGATGAACAGCGCGCCGATCACCGGCCCGCTCTCCGCGACCACGTTCCGCGAGATCGCCAAGACGGTCTCGCCGGCCGTCGTCAACATCCGCACCGAGTCGCGGCAGCGCGCGCAGGATCTCAACGACTTCTTTGGCGGCGATCTGTTCGAGCGGTTCTTCGGCCAGCCTGGGCCCGGTGGACGGCCGCAGCCGCAGCAGCCGCGCGAACGGCTCGTCCAGGCCGCCGGCACCGGGTTCATCATCGACAAGGCCGGCTTCATCCTCACCAACAACCACGTGGTCGAGGGTGCGACGCGGATTCAGGTGTCGCTCTACGGCGAGGACGACGATCAGCTCTACGATGCGCGCGTCGTCGGCCGCGACCCGCTGAGCGACAGCGCGCTGCTCGAGCTCACCGAGAAGCCCGACCATGCGCTGCCGGAGGCGAAGTTCGGCGACTCCGGACAGATCTTCCCGGGCGACTGGGTCATGGCGATCGGCAACCCGTTCGGGTTGGGCCATACCGTCACGGTCGGCGTCATCAGCGCCATCGAGCGCGCGTTCCCGGTGTCGGAAGGACGCTCGGCGCAGGTGCTCCAGACCGACGCCGCGATCAATCCGGGCAACTCGGGCGGGCCGCTCCTGAACATGCGCGGTGAGGTCATCGGCATCAACACGGCCATCATCAGCGAGGGGCAGGCGCGGAACATCGGCATCGGCTTCGCGATGCCGATCAACGTCGTCCGGGAGCTGCTGCCGCAGCTGCGCGTCGGCAAGGTCACGCGCGGCCGGATTGGCGTCGGGATCGGCCCGGTGCCGGCGGACGCGGTCGACGAGTTCGGGCTGAAGGACCGCTCGGGCGCGGTGGTGCTGAACGTCGCGCCCGGTGGTGCCGCCGCGAAGGCGGGCCTCGAGCCGGGCGACGTGATCATCGCCTATAACGGCAAGCCGATCCGCAACCGCGACGAGCTCGTTGCGATGGTGACGGCGACCAAGCCAGGGACGACAGTGCCGGTGCGGGTCGTGCGCGATCGGCAGGAGCGCACGGTCAACGTGACCGTCGACGAACTCGATCTCGACGCCGAACAGACCGCGCTGCGGCCGAACAACGGCGGCGGTCCGCAGGAGACGACGAGCGGCTTCGGCATCACGGTCGGCAACGTCACGCCCGACGTGGCGCAGCGGCTGCGGCTCAACCGCACCCAGCAGGGCGCGGTGATCATGGAGGTCGAACCCGGCAGCGCTGCGGCCCGCGCCGGCCTCGCCGAGGGTGACGTCATCGTCCGCGTGGGCCGCGAGAACATCACCAACGCGGCGGACGCGGTCCGCGAGCTCGGCCGGATCCCGTCGGGCGGCACGGCGTTCCTGCGGGTGGTCCGCAACGGGCAGGAGACGTTCGTCGCGGTCAGGAAAGATTAGGCCTCAGGCCACAGGCCCAAGGCCCCAGGCCAGTCTCAGGAACCAGGCGTCAGGCGTCGGGCTCCAGCAGGTGCTGGGGCCTCACACAGCCCTGAGGCCCTGGGCCTGAGGCCTGGGGCCTTTCTGTTTTTGTGGTAAAAGGTCCCTCTCCGGGAGGGCGAACCTCATGCTGATGGTCGAGCGCGAAGTCAAACTCCAGTTCGACGATCCCGAGCAGGCCCGTGCCGCGATTCGTGCCGCCGGCGCGACTCCTCTGCGATCCCGCCGCCTCCAGGAAGACGTCCTGCTCGACACCGAGGACGAGCTGCTGCGGCGGCAGCGGTGTGTGCTGCGCATCCGCACCGAGGCCGGCAAGAGCCTCCTCACGTTCAAAGGTCCGGTGCAGCCCGGCGCGGTGAAGATCCGCGACGAGTACGAGACGGTCGTCGGCGACGGCGAGGTGCTGCGGCACGTCCTCGAGGAGCTCGGGCTGCACGTCTGGTTCCGGTACGAGAAATATCGCGAAGAGTATGCGGCTGAAGACGTGACGATCGCGCTCGACGAGACGCCCGTCGGCACCTTCGTCGAGATCGAAGGGGGCGAACCGGGCATACTCGCGATGACGCGCGCGCTCGGCCGAACCTCCGCGGACTTCATCCTCGACTCGTATCGCAGTCTCTTCGTCCAGCACTGCGCCCGCCACGGCTTCGACGGCGACGACCACATGCTCTTCACGGAGGAATGACCTCCGCGCTCGTCCTGACGGCCGGGCTCGCCACCCGCCTCCGCCCCCTCTCGTTCGTTCGCGCCAAGGCCGCGATGCCGGTCGCCGGCGAGGCGCTCGTCCGCCGCATCCTCCGCCAGCTGCAGACGGCCGGCATCCGCGATGCCGTGCTCAACCTGCACCATCTGCCGCACACGATCACGCGCGAGGTGGGCGACGGCAGCGACCTCGGTCTGCGCGTCCGCTATTCCTGGGAGATGCCGGTTCTCGGCTCGGCCGGCGGGCCGCGACAGGCGCTGGACCTTCTTCCGTCTTCCTTCCTCATCGTCAACGGCGACACGCTGGCCGACGTCGACGTGGCCGCGTTCGTCGCCGTGCATCGCCGCACGCGGGCGCTGGTGACGATGGCGGTCGTGCCGAACACCGAGCCCGAGAAGTATGGAGGCGTGCTGGTCGACGCCGATGGCACGGTGACTGGATTTGCCAGACGCGGCGCGTCCATCGGCTCTTTTCACTTCGTGGGGATGCAGGCCGCCGAGGCAGCCGCATTCGCCTCGCTGCCGCCTGGGGAACCCGCCGAATCGTTCTTGCAGCTCTATCCGCGGCTGATCGACACTTTGCCCGGCTCTGTGCGTGCGTTCGTGACGAACGCGGCGTTTCTCGACATCGGCACGCCAGAGGACTACCTCCGGACCTCGCTGCGGCTTGCGGCCGGCACGGCCGGCGTCCTCCGTGGCTCGCGGACGCACGTCGCCAGTACCGCTCGCGTGGAAGACTCCGTCCTCTGGGACGATGTCGAGGTTGGCCCCGAGGCTGCGCTGCGGGGCTGCGTCGTCGCCGACCGCGTGCGGGTGCCCGACGGCACGACCTGGACAGCGGTGACGCTTCGACGCGCGGAAGGGGGGCTGCTCGCCCATGAGGAACGGGTCGGCCACCTCGCGGTAGCATCGATCCGATGACGACGGATCGCGGCGGGCTTCGAGCCCGAATCGACCGGTTCCTGGCCGAGACCGGGCCCGCCGGTCGGCTCGCGCGCGTGGTGCCGCTCACCGGCGATGCCTCGGACCGGCAGTACTTCCGCATCCTGTTCCGGGAGGGACCGTCGCAGGTGCTCGCCGTCCATCCGGGACCGATTGCGTTCGAGATGCTGCCGTTCGTCAACGTGGCGCGGCTGTTCGCGGCGATGCCGGTGCCCGTCCCGGCCGTCCTGCACCACTCCGACTCGCTCGGCATCATCGCGCTCGAGGATCTCGGGGACGTCACCCTGCAGGCGCACGTCGGCGCGGCTTCCCCCGCCGAGCACGACGCGATCTACCGGGAAGCGGTCGGCTTCCTCACGACGATTCAGCGCCGCGGTGGTGAGCTCGCGTCGCCGGAGTACGTCCCGTACGGCGTCGCGTTCGACGTCGAGAAGCTCACGTGGGAGCTCCAGTTCTTCACGAAGCACTTCCTCGAGGCGTATCGCGGCGCCGCGCCGACCGACCCGTCGCGCGAGGCGCTCGCCCGCGAGTACGCCGTGATCGCCGAAGAGCTCGCAGCCGAGCCGCGTGTGCTGTGCCACCGCGACTACCACAGCCGCAATCTGATGGTGCACGGCGGAAGCCTCTACATCATCGATTTCCAGGACGCGCGGATGGGGCCCGACACCTACGATCTCGCGTCGCTGCTCCGCGACTCGTACGCCGACTTCAGCGAGGCGCAGGTCGACCAGCTGATCGCCTTCTTCCTGGCCAAGCGCGGGGTGGCCGACGCCGAAGACCGTGATTTCCGCCGGCGCTTCGACGTGATGGCGCTCCAGCGCAACCTCAAGGCGCTCGGCACGTTCGGCTACCAGACGACGGCGCGCGGCAATACGGTCTACATCCAGTACATCCCGCGCACGCTGAACTACGTGCGGGCGAATCTCGCGCGGTACGACCGGTTCGCCGGCCTGCGCGACCTGCTCGCCGAACATCTCGAAGAATTGCGATGAGGGGTTACCATTGATTGTGTGGCTGAGCACCGTTTCGGCGTCTCGACGCACCTGTTTCACGAGTCGCGGCTGACCCGCGACCACCTCGTGCATATCGCGGCGCACGGCTTCGACGCGATCGAACTGTTCGCCACACGCTCGCACTTCGACTACCGCGACGAGCGGGCCATCGACACGCTCGGCGAATGGCTCGCCGATACGCGCCTCGAGCTCCACTCGATGCACGCGCCGATCTTCGAGGGGCTGCGGCGCGGACAGTGGATTGGACCGTTCTCGAACGCCTGCGGCGACGAAACACGGCGCGCCGCCGCGATTGCCGAGACCGCCGCGGCACTGGAGGTCGCGCGCCGCCTGCCCTATCGGTTCCTCGTGGTCCACATGGGCCTTCCCGCGGGAGCGCCGCAGGCCGGATCGGAGAACCGGCCCGAGGCCGCTCGCCGCAGTCTCGAAGAGATCGGGTCGCTGGCGGCCGCGGTCGGTGTGCGCGTCGCGGTCGAAGTCATTCCCAACCTGCTCTCGACCCCCCCGAGGCTTGTCGAACTGCTCGAGGAGCAGCTCGAGGGCCTCGATCTCGGCATCTGTCTCGACTACGGTCACGCGCACCTGATGGGCGATCTCGGTGAGGCGATCGAGGCGATCTCCGGTCACCTCTGGACCACGCACGTACACGACAACCACGGGCGCGACGACGAGCACCTGGTGCCATTCGGCGGGACGATCAACTGGGACGCCGCCATGATGGCGACGCAGAAGATCGGCTACGACGGCATGCTCATGCTGGAAGTGGCGGATACCGGAGACCCGATCGACGTGCTGCGGCGGTCGGCGGCCGCGCGCGAGCGGCTGGAGAAGACGTTCGTGACGTTCTGACGCTACCAGCTACCGGCTACTGGCTACCGGCTACCGGCTAGAACGTGGCGTGTCCCGGCGTCCGGGGGAACGGAATGACGTCGCGGATGTTCGCCATCCCCGTCGCATACAGCAGCGTGCGCTCGAGGCCGAGGCCGAACCCGGCGTGCGGCACGGTGCCATACCGCCGCAGGTCGCGGTACCACCAGTAGACCTGCGGATCCAGGCCCAGCTCCACCAGCCGGCGGTCGAGAGCGTCGAGCCGTTCCTCGCGCTGCGAGCCACCGATGATTTCGCCGATACCCGGCGCCAGGACGTCCATCGCCGCAACCGTCCTGCCGTCGTCGTTCAGGCGCATGTAGAACGCCTTGATGTGCTTCGGGTAGTTCATCACGACCACGGGCCCGTTGACGTGCTCCTCGGTCAGCCAGCGCTCGTGCTCCGACTGCAGGTCCATGCCCCACGAGACCGGGAACTCGAACGTCCGGCCGCTCTTCTCGAGTGCCGCCACCGCGTCGGTGTAGGACATCCGCTCGAAGGTGGAGGCGACGAATGCCTCGAGCCGGCTGATGCACTGCTTGTCGATGCGGTCCGCGAAGAACGTGAGGTCGTCGCCGCGCTCGTTGAGGAGCGCCGTGAAGATGTACCTGAGGAACGACTCCGCCAGGTCGGCGTCGGCGGCGAGATCCGCGAACGCGATCTCGGGCTCCACCATCCAGAATTCGGCGAGATGGCGGCTGGTGTTGCTGTTCTCGGCGCGGAACGTCGGCCCGAACGTGTACACCTTCGAGAGCGCGCAACAGTACGTCTCGACGTTCAGCTGCCCGCTCACCGTGAGAAATGCCTCCCGGCCGAAGAAGTCCGGACCGAAGTCGGTCCGCCCGTCTGGCGCCCGTGGAATGGCCGCGAGATTCGCCAGATCGAGCGCGCTGACGCGGAACATCTCGCCCGCGCCCTCCGCGTCGCTCGCCGTGATGATGGGCGTGTGGATCCAGAAGAACCCGTTCTCGTGGAAGTAGCGGTGGATCGCCAGGCTCAGGCTGTGGCGGACGCGGGCCACCGCACCAAGCGTGTTCGTTCTGGCCCGCAGGTGCGCGACCTCGCGCAGGTACTCGAACGAGGCGCGCTTGGGCTGAATGGGGTACGCCTCCGGGTCGTCTACCCATCCGACGACCTCGATGTGGTCGGCCTGCAGCTCGACCGCCTGGCCCGCCCCCTGGCTGGCCGTCACGGTGCCGCGGGCGATCATCGAGCACCCCGAGCTCAGCTTGCGGATCTCGCTCTCGTAGTTCGGCAGGGCGGCCGGGGCCACGACCTGCAGCGGGTCGAAACAGGACCCGTCATGAAGATGAATGAACGACACACCCGCCTTCGAATCGCGCCGCGTCCGCACCCAGCCCCGAACCGTCACGACGCTTCCGAGTGGGACCGCTCCCTTGAGCACCGACGAGACGTCGACGTGTTCAGTGGTGCGCATACCGTATTCACGATTATCCGTGATCCGTCGAGTATCCTTACTGGTGACGCTCTTCGCAAAACAGAGCTGGCCGCTCCGTTGTCGCGGCCAGCGCCATGGCGGTCGAAGAGTTGCCGCAGGTGGTAGTGCATCCGTTGATACGGTCCAGTAGATCTGTCACATGAAGATTGGAATGGTCTCGCTCGGCTGCCCGAAGAACCTCGTCGACTCCGAGGTGATGCTCGGGCTCGCCCGGCAGGCCGGTCACCAGCTCACGCGCGACGCGGCGGACGCCGACGTCCTCATCGTCAATACGTGCGCGTTCATCGATCGCGCGAAGCGGGAGTCGATCGACGCGATCCTCGAGATGGCCGAGCACAAGAAGCGCGGCACCTGCCGCAGGCTCGTGGTCGCCGGGTGCCTGGCCGAGCGGTACCGCGACGAGCTGCGCGCGGAGATTCCCGAAATCGACGCGATCATCGGGACGGGGGAGGTGCCGGAGATCGTCAGGGCGATCGATGCCGGGTCTGCGGCGCCTGGATCGTGCGCGCCGCGAGACCCGGCCTACGTACCCGTGCTGCGTTCGAACGGCGAACCGGTCGGGACCATCGACCAGAGACCAGAGACGAGAGACCTTCCGACCTACATCTACGACTCGAATACTCCACGGCTGCTGGCGACGCCCCGCCACTACGCGTACGTCAAAGTGGCCGAAGGCTGCGACTACACGTGCGCCTTCTGCATCATCCCGCAGCTGCGCGGCCGGTACCGCAGCCGTCCGGCGGACTCGATCGTCGGCGAGGCCGAGCGGCTGGCGTCGCAGGGGGTCAAGGAGCTCCTGCTGATCTCGCAGGACACCACCTTCTACGGCATCGACCGCGGCGAGCGCGGCGCGCTCGCGCGCCTGCTGCGCGATCTGAACCGCGTCGAGGGGCTCGAGTGGATCCGGATGCTCTATCTCTACCCGACGACGATCGGCGACGACGTGCTCGACGCGATCGGCGAGAGCGAGAAGGTCTGCAAGTACATCGACCTGCCGCTGCAGCACGCCTCGGACGCGGTCCTCGCGCGGATGAAGCGCCCCGGCACGCGCGCGGCGTACGAGCGCCTGCTCGACCGCATCCGCACGTCTCTGCCCGGCGTGGCCCTGCGCACCACCTTCATCGTCGGCTTCCCCGGAGAGACCGAGCGCGACGTCGATGAACTGTTGAGTTTCGTCGAAGGGGTCGGGTTCGATCACGTGGGCGTCTTCACCTACTCGCACGAGGAGGGCACCTCGGCGTACGGCCTGGCTGACGACGTGCCTGCGCCGGTGAAGCGGGCGCGGCGCGACCGTCTCATGCGGACGCAGAAGCGAATCGTCGCGCGCGCGCACGCGGCGCGTGTCGGCACCCGGACGCGAATTCTGGTTGATGGGCCGTCCGCCGAGCATGAGCTCGTGCTTCGGGGGCGCCTCGAAGGTCAGGCGCCGGAGATCGATCCGGTCGTCTATCTCACCGGTTGCGATCCCGCCGCGGTGGCCGCCGGCGCGTTCCTCGATGTCGAGATCGTCGACAGCCGCGCGTACGACCTCGTTGCACGCCCCCTCGCGGATCAGTCCGGGATGTGATACGCTCAAGGGTCGTCACCTAGGCGGAGTAGTACTCCAAGTGGGCCCGTGCCCACTTTTTTTATTTGGGCGGATCGCAACGTCCGGTATGGAACCGCTGGCGCAGATTCGCGCGATTGCGGAGCGGGTCACCGCGTCGCGCGGCCTGACCGTCTGGGACGTGCAGAGCCGGCGCGAGGCATCGGGACACGTCGTGCGGGTGATCATCGATCGCCCCGGCCCCGCGGCGACGCCGGAAGAGAGCGTCAGCATCGAAGACTGCGAGCAGGTGAACAAGGAGATGAGCACGATACTCGACGTCGAGGATCCGCTCCAGTTCGCGTACACGCTCGAAGTCTCGTCGCCCGGCCTCGACCGCCCGCTGCGCGACCGGAACGACTACGAGCGGTTCACCGGCCGCCTGGCCAAGATCGTGGTCGGTGAGCCGGTGGACAACCAGAAGGCATTCGAGGGGCGACTGCGCGGTGTCGACCAGACCGACGTGCTGCTCGAGGCGCCCAACGGCCGGGTGCACCGGCTGCCGCTGACCCTGATCACGCGCGGCCGCTTAGAAGTCGAGTTTTAGAAATTATGGCTAATCCGTTGATGCAAACCATCGAGGCGCTCGCCAAGGAAAAGGGGATCGAGCCCGACATGATCATCACGGCGATCGAGGACGCCGTCCTCACCGCGTCGCGGAAGTACTACAAGACGAACGAGACGCACGAGGATCTGAAGGCGCGGTTCAATCAGGAGACCGGACAGGTCGACCTGTTCGCCGTCAAGCACATCGTGTCGGACGTGACCGACCCGGCCACGCAGATTTCGCTGAAAGAGGCGCAGGAGCTCTACGGCGACGAGGCCGAGGTCGACATGGAGATCGAGTTCCCCAAGCGCACCGACGTGCTCGGCCGGATTGCGGCGCAGACGGCCAAGCAGGTCATCTTCCAGAAGGTGCGCGAGGCCGAGCGCGAGAACATCTTCGCCGAGTACAACCAGCGGGTTGGCGAAGTGCACAACGGTACGGTCAAGCGCTTCGAGAACGGCGACCTCATTGTTGAGCTCCAGGGGCGCCACGAATCGGTGCTCCCGCGCAAGGAGCAGTCGCGCGCCGAGAGCTACAGCCCGGGCGAGCGCCTCCGCGCCGTGATCAAGGGCGTGAACCGCAGCGCCAAGGGGCCGCAGATCGTGCTGTCGCGCACCGATCCGGCCCTGCTCATCAAGCTGTTCGAGCAGGAAGTGCCGGAGATCTACGACGGCACCGTGATGATCCGCGGCGCCGTCCGCGAGGCGGGCGACCGTGCGAAGGTGGCCGTCTACTCGCGCGAGCGCGACGTCGACCCGGTGGGCGCCTGCGTCGGCATGAAGGGCACGCGCGTCCAGGCGATCATCCGCGAGCTGCGCGGCGAGAAGATCGACATCGTCGAGTGGTCGGACGATTCGGTCGTGTTCGTCACCAACGCGCTCAGCCCCGCGAAGGTCCAGCGCGTGTCGATCGTCGACGACAAGGAACGCGTGATGGAGGTCGTCGTCGAGGACAAGCAGCTGTCGCTCGCCATCGGCAAGAAGGGACAGAACGTGCGCCTGGCCGCGAAGCTCACCGGCTGGCGCATCGACATCAAGAGCGAGGAAGAGAAGCGCAAGGAGGTCGAGGCGCAGTTCGGCGCGCTCGAGATCGGCGAAGGCACTGCCGAGGGCGAGAGCGCCGACGTGTCCTCCGACGCGGGAAGCGCGGAGGCGGAAGCGCTGACCGCGGAGGCGGAAGCGCTGACCGCAGAGGCGGAACCCGCCGAACCGGTCGACGAGGGCGAGGCGGCGAAGACCCCCGAAGAGGAAACAGCGAAGGCACACGAGGACTGACGTTTGGCCACTGTTCGGATCTACAAGGTCGCGGAGTTGCTCGGCACGACGAGCCAGGAAGTGCTCGCGCTGCTCAAGCGCGACCACGGCATCGAGCTGAAGAGCGCCTCGAGCACGATCGAGGAGGTCGTCGCACGCTCGTTCGTGGAGCGGATCGCGCGCCAGCGGAACATCGCGCTGCCCGGCGGCGACTTGTTCGCCGACACGCCCGCCCCGGCGCGAGGAGGCAAGAAGGCGGCGCCCGCCCGCAAGGTCGAGCCGCCGAAGCCGACGACCCCGGTTCTCGGGCCGCCGCGGCTGGTCAAGACCGTGAAGCCGGCGGCGCCTCCGCCAGCACCGCCGTCGCCGGCGGCCGAAGTGCCTCCCGCGCCTGCGGCGCCGCCGCCTCCGGTTGAAGAGGCCGCGCGCGCCGCGCAGCCGCCCGTCGTCGCCGAGGCGCCGCCGCCTGCGGTGGAGCCCGCTCCGCGAGCCTTGGAGCCTGCCGTCGAAGAAGCCCCGCGGGTCGAGGAGCCGCCGGCCCCGGCGGAGCTGCCGCCGATGCCGGGACGCGTCGTGCCGCCGACCATCCGGCTGCGCATCGAGGAGCCCGGTCAAACGCCGCAGCCTGCCCGGCCGCTCACGCCGGCCAAGCGTCCCGTCGCGGGACAGCCGCGCATCGTGAAGCCGGCGGCACCCGCTCCGGCTGCGACATCCGGCGCCGCGGGCGGCGCGCGGGCGGCCACTCCAGCCGCGCGTCCGGCATATCCGCCGCCGCCGCGCCCGACGACGCCAAGTATGCTCGGCGGGCCGCGCCCGCTCCCGTCGCAGCCGATCCGTCCGCAGCAGGCCCGCCCGGGCATGCCGCCGCCGCGGCCGCCGTTCGGGCAGCGGCCTCCATTCGGGCAGCAGCGGCCGGGGCAGCGCCCTGTTCAGAGCCGCCGCGAGCGGCCGTCGGCGCCGTCGATGCCTGCCGCGCCGGCCGCGCCGCCGCCGATCACGCGCACGATCACGCTGGCCGAGGGGATGACCGTGAAGGACCTCGCGGACAAGCTCGACGTGCGCGTGAAGGACGTGCTCGCGAAGCTGTTGATGCGCCGCATGATGATGACGATCAACAGCACGGTCGACATCGACACGGCGCGCGACATCGCGCGCGAGTTCGGCGCCGACATCGCCGTGCGGAGCTTCGAGGAGGAGCTCGTCTCGGCGGCCACCGAGGACTCGCGGCCCGAGGATCTGGCGTCGCGCGCCCCGGTCGTCACCGTGATGGGCCACGTCGATCACGGCAAGACGTCGCTGCTCGACGCGATCCGCGAGACGCGCGTCGCCGAGCGCGAGGCCGGCGGCATCACGCAGCACATCGGCGCCTATCACGTCGAGATGCCCGACGGCCGCAGCGTCGTGTTTCTCGATACGCCGGGCCACGAAGCGTTCACGCTGATGCGCGCCCGCGGCGCCAAGGTCACCGACGTCGTCGTGCTCGTCGTCGCGGCCGATGACGGCGTCATGCCCCAGACGCGCGAGGCGATCGATCACGCGCGCGCCGCCAACGTGCCGATCGTGGTGGCGATCAACAAGATCGACAAGCCCGAGGCGAACCCCGACAACGTCAAGCGCGAGCTCGCCGAGCTGAACCTCGTGCCCGAGGAATGGGGCGGCCAGACGGTCATGGTGCCCGTGTCGGCCAAGAAGCGGCAGAACCTCGAGCTCCTGCTCGAGATGATCCTGCTCTCGACCGACATCCTCGAGCTGAAGGCGAACCCGAAGCGCAGCGCGTCGGGCACGGTGCTGGAGGCGAAGCTCGATCGCGGCCGCGGACCGGTGGCGACCGTCCTGGTCCAGGACGGCACGCTCACCGTCGGCGACAACTTCATTGCCGGCCCGGTGGTGGGCCGCGTGCGCGCGCTCATCGACGATCGCGGCCGGCCGGTGAAGTCCGCCGCGCCGTCCAGGCCCGTGGAGGTGCTCGGGCTCACGAGCCTGCCGCAGCCGGGCGATCCGTTCCAGACGGTCGCCGACGCGGCCAAGGCGCGTCAGATTGCGACCTTCCGGCAGACGCGCGCGAAGGAGGCGGCGCTCGGCGCCAAGGGCGGCCGGCTCACGCTCGAGTCGCTCAAGGAGCAGATCTCCGAAGGCGGCGTCAAGGAGCTGCCGATCATCGTCAAAGCGGACGTTCAGGGGTCGGCCGAGGTGCTGGCCGACACGCTGACGAAGCTGTCGGACGACAAGGTGAAGATCAACATCATCCGCTCGGGCGTCGGCGCCATCAACGAGTCGGACGTGCTGCTCGCCTCCGCGTCGAACGCGATCATCATCGGGTTCAACGTGCGGCCCGATCGCAACGCGGCCGAGATGGCCGAGCGCGAGCAGGTCGACATCCGCCTGCACTCGGTCATCTACAACGTGACCGACGAGATCAAGAAGGGCATGGCGGGGCTGCTCGAGCCGACGTTCAAGGAAGTGCGGGTCGGCACGGCGGAAATCCGCGAAGTGTTCCGCGTGCCCAAGGTCGGCGCGGTGGCCGGCTGCATGGTGACCGACGGCACGATCACCCGCAAGGGCGAGACGCAGGTCCGCCTGCTGCGCGACAACGTCGTCGTCTACGAAGGCAAGATCGCCTCGCTGCGCCGCTTCAAGGACGACGTGTCGGAGGTGAAGGCGGGCCTGGAGTGCGGCATCGGCCTCGAGCGCTTCAACGACATCAAGCTCGGCGACGTGATCGAGGTCTTCGCGATGGAACGGGTTCCGGTCACGGCGTAAGTGGTCATTGGCCTGCTCAGCGTCGAGCTGCACATTCCCTACGCGCAGTCGCTGAAGGACAAGCGCATGGTGCTGCGGCGGGTCAAGGACCGGCTGCAGAAGTTCAACGTGGCGGTCTCCGAGGTCGAGTACCAGGACGTGTGGCAGCGGGCCGCCCTGGGCGTCGTGGCCATCTCCACGACGACCGAGCACGTGGAGCGGGAGCTGGCCGCCGCGGCCGACGAGATCGAGCGCGTCGAGCCGGGCCTGATCACGCGGACGGAGATCGAATTCCTGACGTAGGCTCTTGGCCTTGGGCTTTCGGCTTTGGCCCCAAAGCCTGAAGCCCGAAGCCCAGAGCCGAGACCTTATGGCCCAAGGCTACCGCCCCGACCGGGTCGGCGATCAGATTCGCCAGGAGCTGAGCGAGTTGCTGACCCGGGGCGCCGTCCACGACCCCGGCATCGGGTTCATCACGCTGACGCGCGTGCAGGTGTCGGCCGACCTGCAGCACGCGCGCGTCTTCTACACCTCGATGGGCGACGAGAAGGCGCGGCGCGAGACGTCGCAGGCGCTCGAGCGCGCGACGCCGTTCTTCCGCCGCCACCTGGGCGCCCGGCTGCGGCTGCGCCGCGTCCCCGAGCTCGAATTCCGCTTCGACCAATCGATCGAGCAGCAGGACCGTATCGAGCAGATCCTGCGCGATCTCCACGAGGAGAAGCGCCAGCGCGGTTCCGATGACGATGAGCACGACTGAGACGGGACCGCCGTCCGAGGTGGCGGCGGCGATCCGGACGCGGCAGCGGTTCGTCATCGCATCGCATGTGCGCCCCGACGGCGACGCGGTCGGATCGCAGCTCGCGATGGCGTACGCGCTGCGCGCGCTCGGCAAAGAGGCGCGCGTCGTGAGCCGCGATCCCGCGCCGGCTCCCCTGCTCGCCTTCCCGGGTGTGCCGGATATCGAGATCACCGATCGGGTGGACGACCCCGGCGATGCGGTCATCGTGATGGAGGCGGGCGACCTCACGCGCACCGGCGTCGCCGGGCTGGAGCGCGGGTTCGTCATCAACATCGACCACCACGTCGACAACCGCATGTACGGCGCGGTCAACTGGTTCGACCTGTCGGCGGCTGCCTGCGGCGAGATGGTGTTCGCCGTGGTGCAGGAGCTCGGCGTGCCGCTGACGTACGAGATCGCGCTGCACGTCTACATCGCGATCCTCACCGACACCGGATCGTTCCACTACTCGAACATCTCACCGCGGACGTTCGACATCTGCCGGCGCTGCGTGGAGGCGGGCGTCGCTCCGCCCCTCGTCGCCCGGGCCGTGTTCGACAGCAACAGCCTCGCACGGCTGCGGCTCTTCGGCGCCGTCCTGAGCGGTATGGAGCTCGACCCGAGCGGCCGCATCGCCACGCTGATGGTCGACCGGCAGCTCGCCGCCGGCGGCGGCGGCACCTACGATGACACCGAGGGGCTAATCAACCTGCCGTTGACGGTGAAGGACATTCAGGCGGTGGCGTTCTTCAAGGAGAGCGGCCCCGACGACTGGCGCGTCAGCATGCGGTCGAAGGGACACATCGACGTCAACGCCGTGGCGCGGCAGTTCGGCGGCGGCGGCCACAAGAACGCCTCGGGCTGCAACGCGACCGGCCGGCTCGGTGACCTGAAGGCGCTCTTCCAGCACAAAATTCTGGAGCAGATTGATTTGGCCCGGTGACGATCTCATGGACGGCGTTCTCGTCGTCGACAAGCCGCAGGGCCCCACGTCGCACGACGTCGTCGCGGCGGTGAGGCGGCTGCTCGGCGAGCGGCGGATCGGGCACACCGGCACGCTCGATCCGCTCGCCACGGGCGTGCTGCCGCTGGCCATCGGCCGCGCCACGCGGGTCGCGCGTTTTCTCGCCGGCTCGGACAAGGAGTACGAGGGGACGATCCGCTTCGGCCTCACGACCGATTCGTACGACATCACCGGGAACGAGACGAGCCGCACCGGCGCCGTGCCGTCGCGCGACGAGGTCGTGCGGGCGCTCGGCGCACTGACCGGCAAGTACGCGCAGGCCCCGCCGGCCTTTTCCGCGAAGAAGGTCGGCGGCCGCCGCGCCTACGCGATGGCGCGTGACGAGCAGGCGGTGACACTGGCAGCGGCGCCCGTGCGCGTCGATCGCGCCGAGCTCCTGGCCTTCGAGAATGGACGCGCCCACGTGGCGCTCACCTGCTCGGCTGGCTTCTACGTTCGCTCCTTCGCGCACGCGCTCGGCGAGATCGTGGGCACCGGCGCCTGTCTCGAGGCGCTGCGACGCACCCGCGCCGGCGAGTTCACGCTCGAGACGGCGGTCAGGCTCGAGGAGCTGACCGACGCGCGACGCGTCGCGGAGCGCCTGGTTCCGCTCGACGCGCTGCTCGGCACGTGGCCGGCGGTCACGTTGACGGATCGAGGCCGCGAGCGCGCGGCGCACGGGCGGGAACTGGAGCCAGGCGATTACGCACCGGCCGGTCGTCGAGACGCGCCGTGGACGCGCATGTTGGATGCGCAGGGCGCGCTCGTGGCCCTGGCCACGCCGGGAACCAGAGCCGGTTCATTGCACCCGGCCGTCGTGCTGATATAGAATGTAAGTCTTTTGGTGACTCGTATTTAGCAGGAGTACGGCGGCTTGGTGGGTGAAAGACCTTCCTGGGCCGTTCGTGGAGGAAGCCGTTGTGGCGTTTACCAAGGACCGCAAGAGCGGGATTATCGGAACCTACCGGACACACGACACCGACACCGGGTCTCCTGAAGTTCAGGTCGCGCTGCTCAGCGAGCGCATCAACTATCTCACCGAGCACTTCAAGGTCCACGCAAAGGACCATCACTCGCGCCGCGGCCTGCTGAAGCTCGTCGGCCAGCGGCGGAGGCTGCTCGATTACCTCAAGAGCAAGGACTCCGACCGGTACGCAGAGCTCATCCGCCGTCTCGGCATCCGGAAATAGACTGACGTGTTAAGGCAAAAGTCAAAAGTCAAGGTCGAACGTGCTTTCCCCTTTGACTTTTGACCTTTGACCTTTGACTTACGTTTGACAACTCCTATGCACAACGTCAATTTGCAGCGGCGCGACGTTCAGGTCGGCTCGCGCACGATTACCCTCGAAACCGGCAAGCTGGCCAAGCAGGCCGACGGCGCCGTGCTCGTCCGGTCGGGCGACACGGTCGTCCTGGTCACTGCGTGCCGTGCGGCCAGCGCGCGGGAAGGCATCGACTTCCTGCCCCTCACCGTTGACTATCGCGAATACACGTACGCGTCGGGCCGGATTCCCGGCGGGTTCTTCAAGCGCGAAGGCAAGCCCTCGGAAAAGGAAGTTCTCACGAGCCGGCTGATCGATCGCCCGATCCGCCCGCTCTTCCCCTCGGGATGGCGCTACGAGACGCAGGTCATCGCGCTCGTGCTGTCGGCCGACACCGACAACGACTCCGACGTCCTGGCCATCACCGGCGCATCGGCGGCGCTGGCCGCGTCCAGCATCCCGTTCGAGAAGACGATTGCCGGCGTGCGCGTCGGTCTCGTCAACGGCGAGTACGTCATCAACCCGACGTTCGCGCAGCGCAAGGACAGCACGCTCGATCTTGTCGTCGCCGGCAGCATGGACGGCATTGTCATGGTCGAGGCGGGCGCGAAAGAGGTGACCGAGGCGGAGGCCGTCGGGGCGCTCGAGGCGGCACACGCAGCCATCAGGCAGATCGTCGCCGGCATCGACGCGCTGGCTGCGGACTCGGGCAAGAAGAAGCTCACGGTGCAGAAGACGGAGATCGGCCACGACTTCTACCGCGAGGTCGAGGAGAAGGTCTACGCGCCGCTGAGCGAGGCGATGCGCATCCGCGGCAAGCTCGAGAACTACGACCGCGTCGACCAGGTGCTCGAGGAGTTCGTCGCCTCCATCCCGGAGGGCGAGGTCCAGCGGCGTGTGGAGGCGAAGCAGATCTTCCACGAGCTGAAGGAGAAGGTGCTCCGCGACGAGGTGCTCGAGCGCGGCGTGCGGCTCGACGGCCGCGGCTTCGACGAGATTCGGCCGATCTGGAGCGAAGTCGGCGTGCTGCCGCGGACGCACGGGTCGGGCGTCTTCACGCGCGGCGAGACGCAGGCGCTCGTCACCTGCACGCTCGGCACGGCGGAGGACGAGCAGAAGGTCGAGCACGTCAGCGGCGAGTTCTACAAGCGCTTCATGCTCCACTACAACTTCCCGCCGTTCTCGGTCGGCGAGGTCGCGTTCCTGCGCGGACCGGGGCGGCGCGAGGTGGGGCACGGGGCGCTCGCCGAGCGCGCGCTGGCGTCGGTCGTGCCTGGCGAAGATCAGTTCGCCTACACCATCCGCATCGTCTCCGACATCCTCGAGTCGAACGGGTCCTCGTCGATGGCGTCGGTCTGCGGCGGCTCGATGGCGATGATGGATGCCGGCGTGCCGCTCACATCTCCCGTGGCCGGCATCGCCATGGGCCTCATCATGGACGAGAAGACCGGCCAGTACGCGGTCCTCTCGGACATCGCCGGCGCCGAGGATCACTACGGCGACATGGACTTCAAGGTGGCGGGCACCGCTGCGGGGATCACCGCCCTGCAGATGGACATCAAGGTGTCGGGCGTCACCGCCGAGATCATGCGCACGGCGCTCGAGCAGGCGCGGCAGGGGCGCCTGCACATCCTCGCCGAGATGGCGAAGACGATCGCCGAGCCGCGCACCACCATGTCGGCGTTCGCGCCGCGGATCGTGACGATCCGAATCCCGGTGGACAAGATCCGCGATGTCATCGGGCCGGGCGGCAAGACCATCCGCAGCATCATCGAGCGCACGGGCGTGAAGATCGACGTCGAGGACGACGGCCGGGTAAACGTGGCCTCGTCCGACGGCGAGTCGGCGCAGAAGGCGATCGGCATCATCCAGGAGCTGACCGCCACGCCCGAGCTGAACAAGACCTACATGGGCAAGGTCCAGCGGATCACCGATTTCGGCGCCTTCGTCGAGATCATGCCGGGCACCGACGGCCTGCTGCACGTCTCCGAGATCGCGAACCACCGCGTCAAGGACGTCCGCGACGAGCTGAAGGAAGGCCAGCAGATCCTCGTCAAGGTGATCAACATCGACCCGACCGGGAAGATCCGTCTGAGCCGCAAGGCGCTGCTGCAGGAAGAAGCGGCAAAGGCCGGCGCCGCCGCAGCGGCGAAGGAGTAGGATGACCCGCCGCCACGCCGCCTTGTTGATGGCCGTGGCGGCGGGCGCGGTGCTGGTGGCTCAGGAACAGGCTCCCAATCGTCCGGAGTTCACCCTCATCGCGCGCGAATTCCGCTTCTCCCCCGATCGCATCGAAGTCGCCCAGGACGATCTCGTCCGGCTGACGATCCGCAGCGAGGACATCACCTACAGCTTCGCGATCGACGAGTACCGCATCGTCCGGCGCGTGCCGGCCGGCGGCGAAACGACGTTCGAGTTCCGCGCCGATCGGCCGGGAACGTTCCGCTTCTACAGCAACCTGACGAGCGACAGCGCGCACACGCGGATGCAGGGCCAGCTCGTCGTCAAACCACGCTAGGGCAACGCTAGGGCCTGAAGACGTTCTTCGGCATCAGCGCGTGGATGCCCTTCGTCCCGTCGACGGCCTGCGTGACCACCAGGTCCACCGCCGCACTCGCCAGCATGTACGCGTCGTCGCGCGACAGGCCCTTGGTCGTCACGAGGAAGTCGATCATCTCCCGCGTGGCGAGGCGCACCGCCTCATCGAGGTCCGTGTGGAGGCCCATGGTGATGAAGTGGGTGGGCGTCTCCGCACGCGGCCACGTGAGGCGGCGTCCTTTGTGCAGCACGACCTGGATTTCACCTTTCAGCGAGGCCTCGACCGCCGAGAGCGCCACTTCGCCGTACCCCTGCACGGCATGGCCGTCGCCGATCGACAGCAGCGCCCCTGGCACGTGCACCGGCAGGTACAGTGTGCTTCCCGCGCCGAGATCCCGGTTGTCCAGATTGCCGCCGAAGATATTCGGCGGACCGCTCGGCACGCGTCCCATCGCCGGCGGGGGTGCCACACCGATCACGCCCCAGAACGGCTTGAGCGGCACGACCACGCCCGGCGCATACTCCACCGTCTGGCGCTCGAGGTCCAGCCAGTGGACTCTCCCCTTCTCGTATGGGAAGTCTTCCGGCAGCACGCCGCGATTCGGGACGAAGCCCTGGCCCGCGATCGGCAATCTGACATCGACCGAGCGGATGCGGATTTCGAGCATGTCGCCCGGCGCGGCGCCGCGGATCGCGATCGGCCCGCTGAGATTGTGATCGCCCCGGCCGGTTCCCTCGAACCCTTCGTACGCCGCGTAGAGCTCCGCCGGGATCTTCTCCCTCGGCACGCCGAGGCTCTCGAACCACTTCGGGTTGCCGCTCGCGGTCTCGATGCGGACGATGTCGCCGGAGTCGATCGTGAGCACGGGCTTGAGCGACGCATCGAAGAAGCCGCGGTGGACCGTGGCCGCCGTCGGCTTCAGCTCATGGACTCTGGGGGTGCCCTGAGCCCTGGCAACCGCCGGCGCGACGATCACGGCGACACAGAGACCGATGCGAGCGACGTTGCGCATGATGCCTCCAGATGGCGGACGAAATCAGCGCTCGTGCTGCGGTGCCTCGACGAGCGCCTGATAGACCAGCGTTGGGAACTTCTCGCGGATGTCGGTCGCATTCGGCACGAGCTGGATCATCAGGAGCAGCGAGAGCCGCGCCTGCGGGTCCACCCGGTACATCGTCCCGTAGGCGCCGCCCCAGCCGAACGAGCCGACCGAATCCATCCCGTTGGCGCCATACCTGTCGGTGGTCTGGAAGCCGAGCCCGAAGCCAAGGCCCGTCGTCGAGTGCAGCGTCCCGATCTGGTTCGTGGTCATGAGCTGCACCGTGCGCGGCGCCAGCAGGCGGACGCCGTCGAGTGCGCCGCCGTTCCGGACCATTTCGAGGAACCGCGCGTAGTCGCGTGCGGTCGAGAGCAGGCCGGCGCCGCCGGCGAAGCTCTGACGCGGGCCGTCGACGTAGTGCCCCTGACCCGTCGACCCGTCGGGCGCCCGCATGGCGCGTCCGTTGCTGCCGCTCGCGTAGACCGCGGCCAGCCGCTCGCGCTTCTCGGGCGGCAGGAAGAAGTGCGTGTCGTGCATGCCGAGGGGCGCCGTGATGCGCGTGCGAATGAACTCGTCGAGCGCCACACCGGAGGCACGCTCGACGACGCAGCCGAGGATGTCGGTATTGTAGCCGTAGACGAACGCCTCGCCGGGCTGGGCGACGAACGGCAGCGTGCCGAGCCGCTCCATCGTCGTGCAGATCGGTTCGTTCTTGTCCGCGGTATACCAGCCGAGGCCCGCCGCCGGCCCGAGCCCCTTCGCTTCATAGAGCGCGGCGAGGTGATTCTGCGTCCCGTACGAGATGCCGGCCGTGTGGGTCAGCAGATCGCGGATGGTCATCGGCCGCCGGGCCGGCACGACCGAGATGCCGGTGCCAATCAGCGGCCCCGTCCCTGGGTCCGCCCGTACGGCCACGGTCGTGTTGGCGAACGTGGGGATGAATCGGCTGACCGGATCGTTCAGGCCGATCTTCCCTTCCTCCATCAGCATCAGGACGGCGGTGCTGGTGATCGCCTTCGTCTGCGACGCGATGCGGAAGACGGTGTCGACCGCCATCCGGCGGCCGGCCTCCTTGTCGCTCCAGCCGAACGCCTTTTCGTAGACGGGCGTGCCGTCGCGCAGCACGAGCGCGACGACGCCCGCCACGCGGTTCTGGTCGACGTACTGCTGCAGCGCCTGGTCGATGCGCGCGAGGCGGTCGGGCAGTAGCGACGGGCGCAGCGCGCTGCCGGACTGCGCAGCCGCCCCTGCGGCCGCGAACAGAACGAACGCGACGAGCGTCAGCTTCCTCATGTCCCTACCTGACCGCAATCGGCGCCACCGTCGATCCGGTGGCGCCCACGAGCTTCAGCGGCTCGACGACGAGCGCGAACTCATTGACGCGCGCCGCCGCCAGCTCGTCGAGCCGCAGATTCTCGAGCAGATGGATCCCGTAGACGACCAGCATGATCTGGTGCACCGGGTTTGAGACCTTCGCGTCAGGGTTCGGCGTCACGTTGATCGGCGCCGTGTCGGCACCCACGAGCATCGGATCCTGCTTCGCGAGCCACTCGGCCGCGGCGGCGCCGAGGCCTGGGTTCGCCTTCATATACCGCTCGTTCTCGCGGCCCCACAGCCGGCCCCACCCGGTATGGACGATCACCGCGTCGCCCGGCTGCAGCGTGAGCTGCTGGCGCTTGAGTGCCGCCTGCAGATCGGCCACCGTGATCTCGTAGGTGTCGGGCAGCATCTCGACGCCCTTGAGCGCCGCCACGTCGATCAGGACGCCGCGCGTGAAGAGCGCGCCGACGTTCTCGATCCCGAGCTTCGTGAAGCCGTTGCGCGTGGCGACGTCATCCAGCTTGAAGCAGTTGTAGAGGCTGTCGCCGTGCGTCTGGTGGGCGAAGCCGTCGAACTGCGTGCCGACCTGGCCGATTTCCGCGAGCACGATCTCCTCGTTGCTGCCGCGGCGGTTCGAGCCGGCGGGTGGCGCCGTGCGCTTGGTGTGCATCTCGAACGTCCGGGTGCTCTGAAGTGGCATCGACTCCTCGAGACGACGCCCCAGCTCGAAGATCTGACCGGTCCGGATCAGCCGCACCGCCCGCAGCACCGTCTCCGGCTTCATGTGGTTGGCGGAGCCGCGCTGGTCGCCGGCGCCCCACTTCGAGGGACAGCGCTGGTTGTCGGCTGGCGGCTGCCACGACTGGGCCTGCGCGTTGGAGACGCCGGCACCCGTGACGATGACGAAGGCCGTGAGGACGAGCAGTGGACGCATGGCAGCTCCTTGCCGCTATCGTGCGGCGACCGGCGCCCCCCTGAGCACCGCAGCGATCACCGCGCCGGCTACGCCGCCGCGGACGGCTTCGAGCAGCGGGTCGACGACCGTCCGGGTCAGGGTGGCCAAGTTGGAAATGCCGTACAGGATGAAGTCGACGGTGAACCAGACCAGGAATGCCACCGTCGCGCCGATCACGACCCCCGCGCCCGCGGTCAGCGGAGCGCGCGAGGTGACGATCACGTAGGCGATGAGCGCGCCGTACGCCAGCGTTCCGAGCGCCACCGCCCAGAGCAGCTGGCCGTCGCGCACGACACCGATGGCAGGCCCCGCGTTCGCAGCGTAGAAGCCCGCAAACGCCACATCGAAGATCAGGTATCCGAGCACGAACAGCGTGACGCCGCCGGCGACGGTTCCCGTGACGAAGCGTTGCAGATCCATATCGCCTCCTTCACCGTGTTGCGCCCTGATCGGCCAGCGGAATCGTCACCACAATCCGATCGTCCGGCCCGAGGTTCTGCGTCGTGTGCCCTTTGCCGGTCGTGTCCTCGATCAGATTGATGTGCCCCGGGCCGGTGGCGACCTTCGTGCCGTCGCCCATGACCAGCTCGCCGCGGCCGCTGAGCGTGATGACGAACTGCCGCCGCGGGCCGACGTGCCAGTCGCTGACCGGCCCCGGCGCGCGCCGGCTGAACTGCACGCCCGTGGCCTTCATCATCTCGGTGTTGTTGCCGTCGAGCTTCAGTGCCACCTGCTCCGCATGGCTCAGGCCATCAGGGCCGGTGTACACGCGCGTGATCATGATCGGCTTGCGGGCCTGGGCGGTGGCGACGTCCTGATTGGTCTCTGCGCGGAAGGCGAGCACGAGCGCTGCGATGAAGATGACGAGCGCCCAGCGTCGGGTGGTGGTCGGCATGGACGTCTCCTTTGCTATTCGAGCCGGGTCAGCTTGATGACCGCACCCGACGGCCGCTGCGTGAGCGTCAGCGTGCTGCCGGTGATTGCGAAGTCGTACTGATTGCCGGCGCCGCCGATGGCGAACTTGCTCTTGGCGACCGTCGCCACGGTATGGAGCCGGTTGCCCGACACCGTGTACGTCCCGGTGTTCATATACAGCGCGTTGAACACCGCGACCTTGTCGGCGTCGGTTGCCTTGTCGTTCGACGGATACTCGGGCAGCGGCCGCGTCCCCTGGATGCGCGTGAAGCTGTAGTGCTGGCGCGTGAAAATGTAGAGCCCGGGCTGCGGGTTCGTGATCGTACCGTTCGCGTCGCTCACCTCGGCGACGCGCCAGGCCCCCATGAGGGGACTCCCCGGCTGCTGGCCGGACACGCTGGCGCCGATGGCGGCGGCCGCCACCAGCGCGACGACGATGATCGTGGTTCTCACGGCGCTCTCCTTTTACATCACGCGCGCCCGGCGCATGACGGCTTCGGCTTTCTGGCGAATCTCCCGGGCGACCTCGTACGGATTTCCCTTCTGGTACTGCGGCAGGAACAGCTCCACCGAGAGCGGTCCCGCGTACCGCTTCTCCGCGAGCTTGCGGAGGATCTGGTCGAGCGGCGCGACGCCGTCGCCCGGAATGATGCGGGTCGTGTTGTCGAGCAGCTCGCGCGGCACGTCGGGCACGTCCTGAAAATGCACGTGGCCGATCTCGCGCGGGCGGATGAGATCGAGGTCCTCGAGCTTACTGAGGCCCGAGGAGAAGTGGTAGAAGTCGAGCAGCGGCGCCACGGTTCCCGCCTCGCGCGTCATCCGCAGCAGCGTCGGCAGCGTCGAGATGAACGCCGACGCCCGCACCGCCTCCGCCATCATCGTCAGCCCGAATCCGCGCGCGATCTCTCCCGCTTCACGCATGTTCGCGGCGCCGCGCGTGTAGTCGTCTGCGGTGAACATGCCGGTGGCGGTGGTGGGCGAATAGATCCGGGTGAAGCCGAGCTCGCGGAACTGCTCGCAGCGCTTGCGCAAAGCGTCGAGCGCGGCGGCGCGGCCCGGGTTCGGCTCGAAGATGCCGGTGACGCCGCAGGCGCCTGACACGGGCATCAGGCCGTTGTCGGTGATGATCCGGCGGGCCGCGGCCAGCGAGTCGGTCTTCAGGAACTCGTCGAGCAGCGTGTTGGTGACCTCGACCTGGCGGATGCCCGCCTTCGCCCAGCCTTCCAGCGAGCCGCGGTATCCTGCGCCCGCGGAGGTGTTCTGGTGCATGGCGAGCGTCATCTTGCCTCCCTGGGCCGACACGACGCGCGCCGCCAGCAGCGCGGCCGGTGTCGCGAGCATCGCACGTCTCGTCATCACCCCTCGACGATGCTCGGGGTGACCCTGAGGTTCTCGAAGGGTCATGGCGCCGATTCTAGCCCAGGGTCGTCCCGATAGACTCGCCCACCCTTCATCACGAACCTGACCCGTTCCATCTCCGTCACGTCCTGCAGCGGATTCCCGGAGACCGCGATGATGTCGGCGTACTTGCCTTTCTCGAGGCTTCCAATGTGATTCACCCAGCCGTAGTTCAGCATCTGGGCCGCCGGGAGATACGCCGTCTGGATCGCTTCGGCCGGCGTCATCCCCCAGCGCGCGTAGTACTTGAACTGGTCGGCCTGCCTGCCGTGTGGGATCGCGTCTGAGGTGGCGCCGCTCCCGTACACGATCGGCACGCCCGCGGCGCGCGCCCGCTTGAACGCCTGCTCGGCCATCCGAAGGCGGCTGTTGCGGCCGTCCGTTGCCGCGAGATCGCCCTTCTCCAGCGCGATCAGGTCGTCGAGCGTGACGACGAACGGCAGCTTCTTCTGCAGGAGGATCTTGATGCCCTTCTCGTCGAGCTCCAGCAGATGGTTCGGTGCGTCCACACCCGCGTTGAGGCAGCTGAACATCCCTTCGCCGCCGTACGTATGGCAGGCCACCCTGAGACCGAGACGATGGGCCTCGTCGACGATGGCGTCGACTTCCTCACTCGTCAGGGATGGACTGGCGACGAGCGTCGCGTCGGGCTTCCACATGTACATCGATCCGACGAAATCCTGCGTCGTGTAGATCTTGATCCAGTCGACCCCGTGCAGCTTCGCCTCGCGGACCGCGGCACGCGCCAGCCACGGGGAGTTCACGTTCTTGTTCTCGGTGAACCCCTCGAGAAAGCGAAGTGACTGGTTGTCGGGATAGTAGTTGCCCGCCCGCTGGTTGAGCGACTGGCCGACGACCTGCATTCGCGGACCGGCAACGAGGCCCGCATTGATCGCGTCGCGCAGATCGACCGTATTGAAGCCGCCGCGGGAATCCATGTCGAGCACAGTCGTGAAACCTGCCTGGAGATCGATCTGCGCGTTGGTCAGCGCGATGAGGGCGCGCTCGGCCGGCGTGTCGCCACCGGTATTGACGTGCACGTGCGTGTCGATCATCCCCGGCAGCACCGTCGCCGAGCTGAGGTCGATCACGTGCGCACCCGCCGGAATCCGAAGGCCGGCCCCGACCTCGACGATCCGCTGGCCCCGAATCAGTACGATCTGGTTCGTGCGCAGCGTGCCGGTCCGCGCGTCGAAGAGACGGCCGGCGCGAATCGCCACCTCCTGCGTCGGCGGAACGAGATACCTGCGCGCCGGTCCCCTCGCGCCGCCCTCCTGCGCCTGCACCGCCATCGTCGTCACCGCCAGGACCGCCGCCGCCATCGCCGTCATGACATGAGTACGCATCACCATCGCCTTTCCTGATGCGAGCCGCGAACGCGCGTCAGGCGCTCAGCTGACTCGCCAACTCGAGGAAGTCCTGCGCCGAGACGTCGACCGACCCGTCCGGCTGGAGATCCGGCGTGCGCCCGGGCCCGAACTCGTGCGGTCTGACGACGAACGCCGTCCGCAGGCCGACGCCTTTCGCCGCGCGCAGATCGCCGAGGTGCGCCGCGACCATCATCACCTCCGGAACGCGGAGTCCGAGGAAATCGGCCGCCGACTGATAGACCTCGCGATCGGGTTTGTAGTGGCGGACGAGTTCCGCGCCGAGGATGCAGTCCCAGGGCAGTCCGCCATGCTTGGCAAGATTCGTCATCAGCGCGATGTTGCCGTTCGAGAGTGGCGCAATGATGAAGCGCTTCTTGAGGCGCGTGAGCCCGGCGACCGCGTCGGGCCAGGGCTGGAGGCGGTGCCAGGCGCGATTGAGCGCCGCCCGTTCGGGCTCGGTCAGGCCGCCGAGCCTGAATTCCGGCAGGATGCGGTCGAGGACGATCCGGTGCAGGTCGTCGAGCTTCGTCCACGGGAGCTCGCCCGTACGCACGCGGTTCATGCTCGGGGCGTACTGCGCGCGCCAGGCATCGGCGAAGGCCGCGCCGTCGATCGTCACGCCCTTCGCCTTCGCGACGGCGTCAACCTCGCGCGCGACGGAGCTGCGCCAGTCGACGACGGTGCCGAAGACATCGAACACGAGGGCCTTGACGGAGCCGGGATCGACATTCCGGCGCGCGGGAGTTTGACTGGCATCGGCGTAGGGCGGGCGGCTGGCCATGCCGAGCGCGATCATACCCGCCGCGCCGAGCACCTCGCGCCGCGAAAGGGATCCAGACCGCCTCGTCATGGTGACGCCTCCGCTATCGATACAGCATGAACTCGAGGAGATTGCCGTCCGGATCGCGGACGTAGTAGCTCGTGCCCGTCCGCCGTCGTCCGCCGGCCCGCTCGACCGGACCGAGCTCGATCTTCGCGCCCGCCCGAGCAAGCGTCGCCTTGAGCGCGTTCTCAGTCCCTTCCCACACGAAGCAGAAGTCGCCGCACGGCGGCCGCGCCGCCGGCGCCCGCAGCGTGTCTTTCGGGTCCTGCCAGCGCACTGGCCGATGGAAGTTGATCATCTGCTCCCCGATGTACACGGACACGGCCGTCGGCGTCTCGTTCAGCGGGAACCCGAGCGCACGATAGAAGGCGACCATCGCGTCGGTGTTCTGCATCGGCACCGCGACGTGATCGAACCCGCGGACGCCTCCGCTGCGCTGGGCTGCAACAGTGGCCGTGCTTCCGGTCGCGGCTGCGGCAGCGATGGCCTTGACGAAGCGACGACGCGATGAGTCAGGTCGCATGGTGACAGTCCAGCCTTTGAGCAGGTGTTGACGCCATCCACGACGCACAGTCACTCAACCACTGTTGCTGCTCCTTGGTTTCGGGCACGTCAACGCCTCGAGCTTTCTTGATGGCCTCGGTTGCGGTCCCGACATCCCTGCCTGCAGCTACCAACACCCTACCGACGATCAATGCGGAGCGCCCGATACCCTGGCGACAGTGCACCGCCACGTTCTTTCCAACGGCGAGCGTTCACCAGCGGCCGTCTGGTGCAACGCGTGTTAGACGGCTGTTACCACACGGCCGAACACCTCCCGGAACGCCGTATCCAAGTCCCGCAAGGCTCGCGCGCCATCGCCCCTGAAGCTCGAACCGTGCATGATGGCGAGAGTCCGAGGCTTCAGTTCGGCCAGCTTCGTGAGGTTTTGCGAGGTGAGCGGCGTGTAAGGCACGTACTCCGCCAGGATTCCAGTCTGATATTCCCGCATAGACTGTTGCGAGCGTCCGACCACGTCCGATTCGGTGAGAGGCTCCACGTCTCCATTCTGGTGGAACAGGTCCGAACAAAGCAGCGTTTGCTGCGTTTCCTCGAACAGCACGCCAGCGTCCCAGCCGTGTGGCAGGTGTGGGGTGCGACAGAAGCGGAACCGGTACTTGCCGGTGGAGAAAGTGCCCTCGTCTTCCAACCCACGCGCCGGCCGGCCGATGAAATCGTTCACACTCACCATCGCGCCCAAATCGCTGCAGACGACCTCGGCGCGGGGCGCCACTGCGAGCCATTCCTGCAAGGCCCCACACTCGTCCGACTCAAAATGACTGAAACTGATCACCCGCAGCCGCGAAGGGTCGATGAGCTGTGACACGGCCTCGCGCACGTCCGGAAACATGCCTCGAAGCCCCGTGTGGAAAAGCAGGGGCTCGTCATCCTTCACGAGAAAATGATTGAACTGGAGATTCGCCCAAGTGGCGTACACCGAAATCCGGTACACATCGGGCGCAATCTCAGTTACCCCAGCCATGCTCTCCTCCTTTCACAGAAGAACACTGTCTGCCACTTGAACTGCGTCCTCGAACGAAGCACGGGGCTCAATGCCGCGTACGGTGGTTTCAGTCCGTTCAACTGCTCTTGAAGTAGACCGCTTTCACACCGCCGCAGCACACACGGAACACCCGCAATCGAACCGTAGCCCGCAACTCGTTGACCGACCGGATCGTAGCACTCCTCACGGCCTCGGGCCGGTTGCTGCGTTGGCTGTGACCGCCGTGGATACATGCGGTGTGCTCGCAGCCAACCACCAGCGCCGCGCGACGTGCCTCCGAGGTCAAGTGACGGTCGCCAGAAGACTTGGGCCCGAGGCGGCCGTAGTGGCCAACGCGGTTATGTGCGAGCGGGCTGCAGCCAACAGCAAGGCGCAGGACGGAGACGCTCGGTCCGGCTGAAGCCGGACGCCACGTCCGATTACGATCGCGCGGCGGACTCCCATGCGCGGGCGAACTCCACACGCGCGGACGTGGATGGATGGGAGTGGAACAGGATCTCGACCCAGCGTGACGGTCGCTCCTCCGCCAGGTTCTGCGCGGCGAGCCGGCGCATGGCGCTGATGAACGCCGCCGCGTTTCGGGTCATGTCGAGCGCGTAGCGATCGGCCCGGCGTTCGTGCCTGCGGGACACCGCGTTCGCCACCGGCAGCAGGACCAGCGAGACGGCGCCGCCCGCGAGCAGCAGAAGCGGCATGCCGGCGATGTCGTCTTTCGCGGTCAGCCCGAACCGGCCGACCGACCTCTCGAGCACGCGGTCCGCGAGATAGAAGCCGAGCACCAGCAGGACGCCTTCGAGCGCAATCCCCTTCCAGATGTCGTGATGGACGTGATGCGCGAACTCGTGCGCCAGGACCACCTCGATCTCATCGTCCGAGTGCTCGGCGAGCAGCGTGTCGGAGAGCAGAATGCGCCGCGTCCGTCCGATGCCGGTGAGCGCCGCGTTCGCCTTGCGCGTACGATCGCTCAGCTGCCACTCGAACACGCCGACGACCGTCGCCCCCGCACGCTCCGCGAGCGAGACCAGCCGCGACACGAGGGCCGGCCGATCGAGCGGCTTGAACCGGTAGAACACCGGCAACAGCAGCACCGGCGCCACCTGCGCCAGCAGCACGAGCACGAGCCCGAAACAGAGGGCGGCCACCAGCCACCACCGCTCCGGGCTCCAGCGCAGCAGCCACCAGACGATGAGCGCGCCGCCTACCGCAAACAAGAGCCCGACGGCGCCCGCCTTCAGCCGGTCGAGCCACCACCGCGCCGTCGGCTGCGTCGACAGGCCATAGCGGCGCTCGAGCGTCACGCCCTGATAGAACGCGAGCGGCAGCTGCACCGCCTCGCTCAGCAGGGCGATCAGCACGACATAGAGAACGACAGTGAGCGTGAATGATGAGCGGGCAGCGGAGGCGGCTGCATCGCGCAGATCGGCGGACCAGCCGGTCACGAGCAGGGCGATCAGAAACAGCGCGCCGAGCGCGGTCCCCGCGAACGCGGCATGGCGGCGAAGACGATGGTACCGGGTGGCCTTGTCTTCGTTCATGAAAATGGGGTCGGACGTCATTTGTCGAGGACATTCGCCGGAGCGTCTCGGCGAATGTCCTCGACAAATGACGTCCGACCCCTTAATTCAGCTGCACCGAGATCAGCTTCGACACGCCCGGCTCCTCCATCGTGACCCCGTAGAGCCGGTTGGCAATCTCCATCGTCCGCCGGTTGTGCGTGATCAGGATGAACTGCGTCCGGTCGAGCATCCCCTGCAGCATCTCGACGAAGCGGCCCACGTTGGCGTCGTCGAGCGGCGCGTCGATCTCGTCGAGCAGGCAGAAGGGGCTCGGCTTGTACTTGAAGATCGCGAACATCAGCGCAATCGCGGTGAGCGCCTTCTCGCCGCCCGACAGCAGCTGGACGTTCTGCAGCCGCTTGCCCGGGGGCGAAGCCACGATGTCGATGCCGCTCTCGAGCGGATCGTTCTCGTCGATGAGCGTCAGCCCCGCGCGGCCGCCGCCGAAGAGCGTGCTGAACGTCTGCTGGAAGTTCTCCTGAATGGCCGCGAACGCCTCGTTGAACCGCAGCGTCGAGGTCTCGTCGATCCGCTTGATGGCATCCATCGTCTGTGCGATCGAGTCGATGAGATCCTTGCGCTGCGTCGTCAGGAACGTATGGCGGCTCTCGAGCTCGTCGAACTGCTCGATCGCCATCATGTTCACCGGGCCCAGGCGCTCGATCTTCGTCTTGAGCGCAGCGATCGCCTCCTCGGCGGTCATGACGCCGCTCTCGGTCCGGCTACAGCCGGACGCCACGTACGCGCCAGCCGCCACGTCCCCAGGCGCCGTCTCGGTGGACGCCTCGCCTTCTTCCGCATCCGGATCCGGTTCCTCAGCGGTGATCGCCGCCGCGTCGGGCGTCGCCTCGCCCGCCTGCTCCAGCTGCTCGACTTCCGCGAGCACCTCCTCGAGGGGGCACTGCAGCGTCTCGAGACAGAGCTGCGCCAGGTGCGCCAGGTCGCTGTCGGCGGTCGCGCGCGCCACGTCGAGGTCGCCGGCGTTGGCGCGGATCTCCTCGAGCTCGTGGCGGGCGCCGCGGATCGCGGCGTCCTGTGCATCGACGCGTACGCGCACGTCGGCCGCCGCCTCATCGGCATGCCGCACGCTGTCGCGCAGCGCCTCGAGCGCACGGATGTCCTCGTCGAGGGATCGGCCGCCGTCGGCAATCGCATGCAGCAGCCCCTCGCGGCGGGCCTGTGCCTGTTCGAGCTCGCCCGCCCGCGCGGCAATGCGCTGGTCGATCTCGCGCGCCGCCTCCTCGAGCCGCACGACTTCGGCGGCAATGGCCGCCGCCCGCTCGGTCAGCGCGGCATGTGCCGCGCGCGCTTCTGCCGTGCGGGCGCCCAGCGTCGCCACCGCGTCGCGGGCCGACATGAGTCGTGCCTGCGCGTCCGACAACGACACTTCGGTCCGGCGCTGATCCTCGAACAGCCGCCCAATCGATGTTTCGGCCTCGGCATAGCGCGCATCGAGCGCGGCGCGCTCCTCCTCGGCCTGCCGCCGCTCCAGCCCAATGACGTCGGCCTTGCGCGCCAGCCGGTCCGCCTCCTGCGACGCGCGCTCGACCTGCGCTTCATGCGCGACGATTGCCATGTCCTGCCGATGGCGCTCGGCCGTCAGCGCCGCCAGGGCGTTCATCGCCTCCGCAATGACATGCTCGAGACGCGCACCTTCGTCGGCCGCGCGCGCCAGCTCGTCACGCTCGGCGGCAATGCGCTCGCGCAGTTCTTTGATCTCACGGCGGGTGGCGAAGATGCCACGCGCTTCGGCCTTGGCGCCGCCCCACACGAGGTGTGCGGCCTGCAGCACGTCACCGTCGAGGGTCGCGACCGGCGCTGACATCCGCCGCGATGCGGCGACTGCCTGGTCGAACGTCTCGGCGATGTACGCCTCGGGGACCACATGGCGGAGCGTCTCGGCATACGGACCCGTGATTCGCAGGACGTCGGAAATCGGCACGACTCCTTTCACAGGCCACGGAGACTCGGAGTCACGGAGACCTGTTGAGTCAAACCGTCTCCGTGTCTCGGTGGCTCCGTGGCTCTTGGCGATCACCACGAATCCGCAGCGCCCGGCGTTCTCGTCGCGCACGAGCGCCAGACCCGCCGCCGCCTGATCGTGGCGTTCGACGACCACGTACTGGAGGAGATCGCCGAGGCAGGCTTCGACGGCGCGTTCGTAGCGGCCGTCGACTTCCAGATAGTCCGCCACAGCACCGAGCTGGCCGACGCGGCCGTTGGCTTGGAGCAGCACCATGCGGGCAGCATCGCCGAACTCGGCGCGGCTCGCCTCGAGCTCGAGGAGCGATGCCAGCCGCGCCTCCGCCCGCGCCAGTTCCTGCTCCCGCTCGCGCAGTGCGCGGCCGTGCGCCTCCTGGCTGGCGCGCGCCGCCGCGAGCTCCGACTCGCGCGCGGCACTATCGACCGCAATCCGCTCGAGCGCGGCCCGGGTGCGCGCCAGCGCGTCGCGGGCCGACGCCAGGTCACTTTCGGCGGTCTCGGCCTCACGACCGAGGTCCGCACTCTCGACATCGAGCTTCGCCAGCGTCGCCGCCACGCGCTCCCGCTGTGCGGCCGCATGCTCCATCGCATGGCGCAGCGCCGTCGCCGAGTTGAGCGTGGCGAACACGCTCGACCGCGCGGCTTCGACATCCGCCTCGAGGCCCTCGATCTGCTGCTGCGCCTGCGCGTGCGCGCCGGCCGCCTCGGCAAGCGCCTCCGCCGCCGCGTCGCGGGCGCTGGCCGCGTCCGCGGCCGCTTCGGTGCGCTCGATGAGCGCGCGCCGCGCCGGGTCACGCCGGGCTTCGAGCTCGCGGAGCTCCGTCGTCATTTCAGACGCACGCGTCGCCAGCTCCTCGGCCTGCTGCCGATTGAACTCCTGCTGCTGCTCGCGGCGGTTGATGTCGAGCTCGCGGGCGTGGGCGTCCTCGCGCACCCGCGCGGCGCGGCTGTCCGCCTCCGCCTGCTCGATGCGCAGGCGGGCCAGATCGGCCTCGAGCTCGGCCACGCGCGCGGCGGCCGCCGCCTCGCGTTCGCGCGCCTGCGCCAGGCGGGCGTGCGCCGACTCAATTGTCCGTGACAGCTCGCGGTAGCGACGCACCAGGAGCACTTTCTCCCAGCGCCGCAGCTCGTCGCGCAGGCGCCGGTAGCGCCGCGCCTTCGCCGCCTGCCGCTTGAGCGTGCCGCGCTGCTTCTCCACCTCGAAGACGATGTCGTCGATGCGCGTGAGGTTCTGCTGCGCGGCTTCGAGCTTCAGCTCCGCGGCGCGACGCCGGGAGCGGTACTTCGTGATCCCGGCGGCCTCCTCGATGAGCTGCCGCCGATCGGCTGGCCGCGAGCTGAGGATCAGCCCGATCTTCCCCTGCTCGATGATGGCGTAGGCCTTGGCGCCAAGGCCGGTATCCATCAGCAGCTCGTGGACGTCGCGGAGACGGCAGACCTGCCCGTCGATCAGGTACTCGCTCTCGCCGGAGCGATACAGCCGGCGTGTGACCTCGACGTCGCGTGTGAACATCTCGGCCGCGGCGTGGATATGGCCGTTGCCGCTTCCGTTGCCATTGCCGTTCCCGGCGTGATGGCCGTTCCCATTCCCGTTCCCGTTGCCGTTGGTCGGGTGGAACTCGGCCAGCTCGCCGTCACCGTTTTTCGGCGGGAGCGGAAGACCGGTGAGGCGCAGCCGGACTTCGGCGGTGGCGCCGGGCTTGCGCGCGTCGCTGCCGCTGAAGATGACATCTTCCATCCGGTCGCCGCGCAGGCTCTTCGCGCTTTGCTCGCCAAGGACCCACGTGATGGCGTCGGCCACATTGCTCTTGCCGCACCCGTTCGGGCCGACAATGGCCGTGACACCGTGGTCGAAGGCAAGCTCCGCGCGATCGGAGAACGACTTGAAGCCGTTGATCTCGAGACGTTCAAGGCGCATGGGTGATCTACACGGACTGAGTGCAGGGAGGCGCTCAGTCTAAATAAGGCCTAGCGATAGTAGCAAGGCCAAAGTAACACCACAATATTTGGGGCTGGGCCCCCAAACGGCGGGGATGGTGTTACACGAAACCTTTTCCAACGCCCAACTTCCAACTCCCAACTCCCAATGTGCCTGTTGACGACCGTTTGGGAGTTGGGACCTTGGGAGTTGGGAGTTTTATCGAGCCGCTCTCGTCGGCGCCGTCCCCATGTGCATCAGCGCTTCCGCTTCAGGGAACAGCGTGAGCGCATAGCGCAGCTGCGGATCGGTGCGCGACAGATTGCGCCGCGCGATCTCGACGCCAAAGAGATCGACATCGATCTCGAAGCGGATCATCGCGCGGATGAACGGCAGATCCTGCTGCCAGCCCGCCTCGTCGATGCGCAGCCGCGACTTCTCGACGTGCTGCCTGAACTCGGCCACCATTTCGTCGGTCACCTGGAAGTCGGGCGTCAGCTCGCGCGGCTGGGCGCTCGGCGTCGCGGTGATCCGGCGATCGCTCACGCGCGAGAAGCGCTGGGCGAAGGTGTCGAACAGATTGCGCGCGAAGAGCGTCCTTCCAAAGCGCGTCGGGTTGAACCCCTCGACCGGTCCGTCGAACCGGCGATCGGGCTCCACGCCGCCGCCGCTGAACACGCGGCGCCCGGCATCGGTGAACTTCAGCTCGTCGGGCTTGTGCGTCCGGGCCGAGTCTTGCTCGCGGAACGTATATGAGAGGTACTCGTCGAACGTGCCGTCCCACGGACGCTGGATCAGCCGGCCGCTCGGCGTGTAATAGCGCGCGGTCGTGACCGCCACGCCGGCGCCGCCGCTCACGCGATACACCGACTGCACCAGCGCCTTGCCGAACGTCGTCTCGCCGACGATGAGCGCGCGGTCGTGGTCCTGCAGCGCGCCAGCAACGATCTCCGACGCGCTCGCGCTGTTGCGGTTGACGAGCGTAATCATCGGCACGTTGAGATAATCGCTCGGCTGGCTGGCGCGATAGTCCTGATCCGAGTTCGGGACCCGGCCACGGGTGTACACGATCAGATCGCCGCGCGGGAGAAACCGGTTCGCGACCCGAATCGCCTGGTCGAGTGCGCCGCCCGGGTTGTTCCGCAGGTCGAACACCAGACGCCGCATGCCCCGCTTGCCGAGGTCACCGAGCGCGCGCCCGAGCTCCTGGTCCGTGTTCTCGCCGAAGTCCGACAGAAGGATGTAGCCCGTGCTGTCGTCGACCATGAACGCCGCGCGCACGGTCGGGATGTGAATCTCGTCGCGGACGACCTCGAGGTCGATCAGCGCATCGTAGCCAGCCCGCTTGATCGAAACCTTGACCGGCGTACCGCGCGGGCCCCGCAGCTGGCGGACGGCCTGGTCGCTCGTCCACCCCTTCGTGTCCTGCCCTTCGATGCGCGCGATGACGTCGCCGCGGCGCACGCCTTTCTGGTAGGCCGGTGACCCCTCGAAGAGCGAAAAGACGGTGATCTCGCCGTCGACCACCTGAATGGAAATGCCGAGGCCGTAATAGCGCCCTTCCTGCCGCTCGCGCATCTGCGCGTAGCTGCGCGGATCCATGAAGCTCGAGTGCGGGTCGAGCGTCTGCAGCATGCCGCTGATGGCGCCGTACACGAGCCGGTCGGACTCGACGGTCCCGACGTAGCCGCTCTCGATGGCGCCGAGCGCCGCCGTGAAAACCTTGTACTGCTCGGGGATCTGGTCCTGGGCGACCAGCGCGCTCCGCCCAAAAAACCCGCCCAGCAGGGCGCACACGACGACGGCGAAGACCGCGCTCGACACAGATCGGTAGCTGCGCATATCTGAGGACACTATAAACGGTTACCTTGACCCCGTCCAGACTGGATTTCTATAATGCAATGAATCACTTGCGGGAAATCGAGGCCCCAGGCCTCAGGCCCCCGGCCCCAGTGCGATCCGAGGCCTCAGTCCTGATTCCTGAGACCTCCCTGAGGCCCGAGGCCTGAGGCCTTACTGGAGAACGTCATGTTTGGGTCCATCGGCATGCCGGAGCTGATCATCATTCTGGTGATCGCGCTCATCATTTTCGGGCCGCGGAAGCTGCCCGAGCTCGGCCGTTCGCTCGGCCGCAGCATCGGCGAGTTCAAGAAGGCCTCGAACGAGCTCCGCAGCACGCTCGAAGAGGAGATCCGCCTCGATGAGCAGCGCGAACAGCGTGCCGCCACGCGTGCCGAGCAGGATTCGGCGCTCGCCGCCGCCTCGACGCCGCCACCCGCACCCCACGCCGCAGGCGGCGTGGGGACCCCGCCATCGGCCACGCCTCCGCCGGTGACGCCGACGCCACCCGCCGATGAAACCGTCAGCCGGACGACCGGCACCGGCCCCGTCGCGTAGGTGGCCCTCGTCCCTTTTCCGACCAACACGCAGACACCCGCCCCGGACGACGACCTCGACCGGGACGGCCTGCTGGACGACCTCGCCGATGACGCCGGCGGGAAGATGTCGTTCCTGGAGCACCTCGACGAGCTCCGCCGCCGGATCATCTACAGCGTCGTCGCGGTGTTCGTCGGCTTCGTGATCTCGTTCTTCTTCATCGACGACATCTTCAACTTCATCATGCGGCCGCTGCAGCAGCTGCTGCCGCCCGGCGGGACGCTGATTTATACCGATCCGACCGAAGCGTTCCTCCTCTACATCAAGATTGCGCTGATTGCGGGTCTCATCATTGCGTCGCCGGCCGTGATGCTGCAGGTGTGGCTCTTCGTGGCACCGGGCCTCTACTCGCACGAGAAGAAGTGGGCGATTCCGTTCGTCGTGATGTCGTCGTTCTTCTTCGTCGCGGGCGCGGCGTTCTCGCACTATGTGGTCTTCCCGCTGACGTGGCGCTTCTTCGTCAGCTTCACGACCGACATCCTCACGTTCATGCCGCGGATCGAGCCGGCATTCTCGATCTATCTGCGTCTGCTGATCGCGTTCGGGCTGGTCTTCCAGATGCCGACGATCGTGCTCTTCCTGGCGCGCATGGGCGTCATCTCCGCGCGCTTCCTGATCCGGAACTTCAAGTACGCCGTCCTCATCATGGTCATCGTCTCGGCGGTGGTGACGCCGGACGGAGGCGGCGTCTCGCTCGTGGCGATGACCGGCCCGATGATCCTGCTCTACGTGTTGAGCATCGGGCTCGCGTGGCTCTTCGGGAAGAAGCGGACAGCTGACTAGTACGCTTTCGCGAACCAGGCGTACACGGTGGCAGGGCTGCCGCACTTCAGGCATACCTTGCCGTCCGCCGATGGGCTGTTGAACGGAATGCTGCGGATCGTCGCCTGCGTGTCGGCCTTGATCGCCGCTTCGCAGGCTGCCGAGCCGCACCATGGAGAGATGACGAAGCCTGGCCGACCTTCCATGATCGCCTGGAACTCGGCGTAGCTGTCGGTCGACGAGGTGTGCTCCTCGCGGAACTTCAGCGCGCGATCGTAGAGCGCCTGCTGGATCTCGTTGAGACGCTCCTCCACGTGCCCGCCGATGCCTTCCATGGGCGCGGACGACTTCTCGCGCGTGTCGCGACGCGCGAGCACGACCTGTGACTTCTCCAGATCCTTGGGGCCGATCTCCATGCGGAGCGGCACGCCGCGCAGCTCCCACTCGTTGAACTTCCAGCCGGGCGTCTGCGTGTCGCGGTCGTCGATGTGCACGCGGATGCCGCGCGCGGCGAGCTCGTCGCGGATCGCCTGCGCCTTCGGCAGCACGGTCTCGCGCCAGTTGCCCCGCGGAATGGGCACGATCACCACCTGGTACGGGGCAATCCTCGGCGGCAGCGTCAGCCCGCCATCGTCCCCGTGCACCATGACCACCGCTCCAATGAGGCGCGTCGTCACGCCCCACGACGTGCCCCACACGTACTGGAGCGACTTGTCGCGCCCCTGGAACTTGATGTCGTACACCTTCGCGAAGTTCTGCCCCAGATTGTGCGACGTGCCCGCCTGCAGCGCCCGGCCGTCGCCCATGAGTGCCTCGATGGAGTACGTACGCGCGGCGCCCGCGAACTTCTCGCTCTCGGTCTTCTGGCCGTCGAGCACGGGAATCGCCAGCTCGCTCTCGACGAACTCCTTGTACACGCCGAGCATGCGCAGCGTCTCTTCCTGCGCTTCCTCCTCCGTCTCGTGCGCGGTATGGCCCTCCTGCCAGAGAAACTCGGTCGTGCGCAGGAACAGGCGCGTGACCTTCTCCCAGCGGACGACATTGGCCCACTGGTTGATCAGGATGGGGAGGTCGCGCCACGACTGCACCCATTTGGCGTACATGGTGCCGATGATCGTCTCTGAGGTCGGACGAACCACGAGGCGCTCCTCGAGCTTTTCGGTGCCGCCGTGCGTCACCCACGCCACCTGTGGCGCGAACCCCTCGACGTGCTCGACCTCCTTCATCAGCAGGCTCTCGGGGATGAAGAGCGGAAAGTATGCGTTGACGTGCCCCGTCGCCTTGAACCGGCGGTCGAGCCCCTGTTGAATCAGCTCCCACATCGCGTAGCCGTACGGCCGGATGACCATGCACCCCTTGACGGGTGAGTAGTCGGCCAGCTCCGCGCGCCGGACGACGTCCACGTACCAGCGGGCGAAGTCCTGCGACTGGGGCGTGATCTCGGTAGGAAGATCGGGGATCGCTTCAGACATAGATCGTCAACTCCCAACTCCCAACAACCGACTCCCAACGCGTTCCGCCCGAGTTTGGGAGTTGGGCGTTTGGGAATTGGGAATTGTCACGTGTGGAGCACGTCGGAGACGTGCTTGCTCCAGTGTAGATCGTCGCGTGCGGGGAAATCGGCTCGAAAATGCGCGCCGCGGCTCTCGTGTCGTCGAAGCGCCGCGCGGGCGATGAACCAGCCCACCGTCACCAGCGTCGTCGTCCGCCGCAGCTCGGCGTCGCAGCGGCGGGCGCCCCCTGCGGCCTCGCACGCCGCCAGCCACGCGTCGAGCTGCGCCGATGCGGCCTCGAGCCCCCGAGCGATGCGCAGCAACCCGACCGAGCGCCACATGAGATCGCGTACTTCATAGGCGGTTGGCACCGCCGCGGACGCACGCCCCGGCAGACGCACGTCGATTAGCTCGCCAACCATCAAGGCAGCGGGCTGCGGCGCTGCCTTCATCGCGGCCGCCGCGCGGGCGCCGAACACGAGCCCCTCGAGCAGCGAGTTGCTCGCCAGCCGATTCGCGCCGTGCACGCCGGTGCAGGCGACCTCGCCCGCGGCGAAGAGTCCCGGAATCGACGTGCGCGCGTCGAGGTCGGTGGCGACGCCACCCATCAGGTAGTGCGCGGCGGGGCTGACAGGGATCCGATCGCGCGCGAGGTTGAAGCCGGCGTGCGCGCAGGCGCGTGCGATCGTCGGAAATCGCCGCGTCACGAAGTCCGCGTCCAGATGCGCCAGCGTCAGATAGACCGGAGTGCCTGTGCGCTCCACTTCGCGGACGATCGCGCGCGCCACGACATCACGCGGCGCCAGGTCGCCGGCCGGGTCGTCGCGCGTCATGAACGCCTCGCCGGCCTCGTTCACGAGCCGCGCGCCTTCGCCGCGCAGCGCCTCCGACAGCAGAAAGCGCGGCGCACCTTCGACGTTGAGCACGGTCGGATGAAACTGGACGAACTCGAGATCCGTGAGGCGCGCGCCGGCACGCGCGGCCATGGCGATGCCGTCGCCCGTGGCGACGGCGGGATTGGTCGTCTCGCGGAAGACCTGGCCGGCCCCGCCCGTCGCGAGCAGCGTGCGTCGCGCGGTCGCCGTGCCGACGTCCACTGCACCGCGGACGAACCGCACCCCCGTGCAGGCGCCGTCCTCTATCGACAACTCCGTCGCGCCGGCGTCATCGAGCAGGCGAATGCGCGCGCAGGCACTCACGCGCGCCCACAACAGCCGCGTGATCTCGCGCCCCGTCGCGTCGCGCGCGTGGAGGACGCGCCGGACGCTGTGCGCCGCTTCGCGGCCGAGCGAGGGGCGTCCATCGGCGTCGCGATCGAAGGCGGCGCCCCAGTCGAGCAACTCCCGCACGTCGCGCGGTCCGTCGTGCACGAGCCGGTCGACCGCTTCAGGCACGCAGAGGCCGTCGCCGGCCGCGATCGTGTCGCGCGCGTGCAGCTCGGGCGAATCGTCGGCCCCGATCGCGGCTGCGATGCCTCCTTGCGCGTAGCCGGTATTGCTCTCGCCCGGATCGCTTTTCGTGAGGATCACAACCTCGCCCGCCTCGGCGAGCGACAGCGCGGCGCGCAGCCCGGCAATGCCGCTCCCGATCACGAGAAAATCCGCGCGCAGATCCACGGTGCTATCCTATCAACCTGCCTTGAGTGTCGCCGTCCTGAAAGAGCCCGTTCGCATCGACGTGAAAGTCGGGTCGCGCGTCTCGCCGATCTGGATCGGCGACGGTGTGAGCGAGCGCGCGGGCGCGCTGCTCGACGCGCAGCGCGTCGGTCGGCGCCGCTTCGTGGTCTCCAATCCGGTCATCTGGCGTTTTCACGGCGAGGCGATCGCGCGCGCGCTCGGCGAGGCCGCGACGCCGGGTCCCGCGCGGCGCCGGACCGATCCCATCCTCATCCCCGACGGCGAGCGCTACAAGACGCTGCTCTCCGTCTCGCGCATCTACGAGGCGCTCATCCGCGTGGGCGCCGACCGCGGGAGCGCCATCGTCGCGGTCGGCGGAGGCGTCATCGGTGACACGGCGGGGTTTGCGGCGGCCACCTTCCTGCGCGGCATCGCGCTCGCGCACATCCCGACGACGCTCCTGGCGCAGGTGGATAGCGCAATTGGCGGCAAGGTCGGCGTCAATCATCCGCTCGGCAAGAACCTGATCGGCGCGTTCTACCAGCCGGTCGCCGTGCTGATCGATCCGATCCTGCTGCGGACGCTGCCGCGCCGTGAATTCCGCTCGGGCCTGTACGAGATGGTGAAATACGGCATGATCGCGAGCCGCGATCTCTTCGATCGCGTGGCGCGCGACACGAAGGCGATCTTCGATCGCGACCCCGCGGTGCTGCTGCCGGCGATCATCGAATCGTGCCGCATCAAGGCGGATGTCGTCTCGGCCGACGAGCGCGAGAGCGGGCTGCGGCGGATCCTCAACTTCGGCCACACGGTGGGCCACGCGCTGGAGGCGGCCACGAAGTACCGCCGCTTCCGCCACGGCGAGGCGATCGCGTACGGGATGCTCGCGGCGGCCGACCTGGCCGTGGCGCGCGGGGCGCTCGCCGACCGCGAGCGACAGGCGCTCGCCCGGCTGATCACCCAGCTCGGTCCGCTGCCGCCGGTCGTCGATCTGACCATTGGCGAGGTGCTCGAGGTGATTCGCCGCGACAAGAAGGTGATCGACGGGAAGCTCCACTTCGTCATCGCCATCCAGATCGGCGCGACGATGACGATCGACGACGTGACCGAGGAGGAGCTCACTGCGGTCCTGGAACGGCTCGGGTTGAAGAGGTGAGCATGCTTGCGCGCATTCATCAGATCTCGAGCTACGAACTGGCTACCGGCTAGTGACTACCACCTGCCAGCTAGATCTCGACGCCGTGTTCGCGGAGCTTCTGGAGCAGCGCCTTGTAGCTGATCTGCAGCACTTCCGCCGCGCGCTCCTTGTTCCCGCCCGCGTCGCGCATCGCCTGCTCCACCTTGCGCCGCTCGACCGCCGCCGTGACGCGGCGCACGGCCTCGCCCAGGGTTCCCGACAGATCGATCTGCGCCCACGGATCGGCGCCGGCCGCAGGTGCACTCCCGCGTCCGTTGCGATCGACGGGCAACGGCGCCTCGGCCGCGCGCCCGGGCGCGCGCATCGGCGCAAACGACAGATGCAGGTGGCGCGGGTGAATCGTGTCGCCCTCGCACAGAATGACGGCGCGCTCGATGCAGTTCTGCAGCTCGCGGACGTTGCCCGGCCAGAGGTAGCCGCACAGCTCGTCGATCGCCGCCGACGCGAGCCTGAGCGTCGGCTTGCTCAGATCGCGGCAGAAGCGCTCGACGAAATGCCGCGCCAGAATCGGAATGTCGCCGACGCGCTCGCGGAGCGGCGGAATGGTGATTGGAAACACGGAGAGCCGAAAGTAGAGATCCTCCCGGAACTGATGGGCGGCGACGCTCGCCTTCAGGTTGCGGTTGGTCGCCGCGACGACGCGCGTGTCGACGTGCAGCAACGTGGTGCCGCCGACGCGCTCGAACCGCTTTTCCTCGAGCGCACGCAGGATCTTCGCCTGCAGCGCGAGCGACAGCTCTCCGATCTCGTCGAGGAACAGCGTGCCGCGGTGCGCCATCTCGAACCGCCCGGGCTTGCGCGTCGCCGCGCCGGTGAATGCGCCCTTCTCGTAGCCGAAGAGCTCGGTCTCCAGCAGCGTCTCGGGAATGGCGGCGCAATTGATGGCCACGAACGGGCCGTCGGCTCGCGGGCTCAACGCGTGCAGGGCGCGCGCGAAGAGCTCCTTGCCGGTGCCGCTCTCCCCCTGCAGCAGCACCGTGGCGTCGGTCGCCGCGGCACGGTGCAGCTGCTGCGAGACCTGCCGCAGCTGCGGATCCTCGCCGATGATCCGCGGCGCCCCCCGCCGCTCCGCCAGCTCCTCCTTCAGCAGCATGTACTCCGAGAGCATCCGCCGCTGCGCGATGGCGCGCTCGACCATGAGGATGAGGTGATCGGGATCGACCGGCTTGGCGAGGAAGTCCATGGCGCCGTCCTTCATCGCCGTCACCGCGTCCTGGATGCTGCCGTAGGCGGTCATCACGACCACCTGCAGCTCGGGGTCGAGCTCCTTGGCGGCGCGCAGTACGCCAAAGCCGTCGCCTGAGGGGAGCTTGAGGTCGGTCAGGACGACCGCCGGCCGCGACTGCCGGAGGTGCTGGACGGCTTCCGCCTCGTCATGCGCCTCGAGCACCACGTGCCCCTGCGCCTCGAGGGCACGCCGCAGCATCACGCGCAGCGACTCTTTGTCTTCGACGAGGAGAACGGGGAAGGTCACCGCACCCAGCCGGCCGGGACGCCAGCCTTGCGTGCTTCCTCCTGGATCGCGGCGATGGCCTTCTGCTGGTCCTGAATCTCGCGCCGCACGCGGTCGAGCTCGGCCAGCGCCTTCTGACGGTCGGCCGCGATCTGCTCCCGCTGGATGGGATCGTCTCGATTGACGAAGTCGGTCGACAGCGCGTTGATGCGGCTCTGCAGCGCCTCGGCGAAGGTCTGTGAGCGCGTCAACGCGTCGCGCGCGTCGGCCACGCGCTTGCGCCACTCGGCCTCGGTCTGAAGTGCGGCCGGCTGGCTGGGCGTGGCCTGGCCGGGAGGCTGTCCGGCCGCGGGCTGACCAGGCGTCTGCGGCGGCGCACCGGCCGCCGGCGGAGTGGCCTCCGGCGCAGGAGCCGCGGGCGCGGCGGGCTGTGCCGGCGTGGCGGCTGTCGACGGCGGCGGCTCGGGCCGCAGGCTCTCGTTCGTATAGACCTTGCCGTGCGTGGGGAGCGCCTTGCGTCGCGCTTCCTCCTGCCGCGCCACCTCAGCAAGAGACTGCGCCGACAGGGGCGCGACGCCCGCGGCAATCACGAGCGCCGTTACCGTCGTCTGAAACCGACCCATGTGCAAATTGTCCGACCCGTATCTATGAGCGTCAAGGCGCCTTCGCCCTGCGGGCTTCGGCGCCCAAGGCCGCCTTGTTGTTGTTTCGGCCAGGCGGCGACGAGGCGATAGGCTCGCGCGGCTCCTCCCACCACCACGATTGGCGGGAGGCGGCTCGCCCCAGACCCACTATAATCGCCCGGATCATTCAACTGCGAGTCTTTCCGCGCACACTGTTCGCCATCCGCAGTCTCGCCCTGCTCGGTGCGTTGGGCCTTGGTTTCGCCGCGGTCGAGCCGTTCCTGCCGTCGCCGTATGCGCCGCGGATCCACGTTGGCTGGGAGAACGGGGTGAGCAGCGACGAGCGGCTGCGTCTCGAATTGGCGTTCCGGCTCGCTCGGCCGGAGCATCTCGAAGGCACCGCTTGGCGGTACGATCTTGTCGACCCGAGGCCGGAGACCGTCGCCGCCCTGATCGCGCATCCGGCGGTGAAGGATACCCACGAAATCGATCGGACCGCCGGAGTCGTGCAGCCGGGGGCGCCACGGGGCACGACGTGGATCCGTCCCCGAGCGCTGCACTTCTGGCGCGTCCCTTCGATCCTGGCCGCGCTCGCCACCGCGAGCGCAGCGGCCGCTCTGCTCTCGGTGGCATGGCTGGTGTTGACGCGGCAGCAATGGTCTCGCCGCGCCTGCCTGTTGACGAGCGCCGGTCTCCTCGCCGCTGGCGCCGCATGGCACGCAATATCCAGCGTGCTGGGACCCACCGTGGTGGCGCTGGTGGCCGCCGCCGGCACCGCTGTGTTCGGCGTTGCCAATGGTTCCTATCGTGTGACGGCCAAGGGGGCGACGCTCGTCGCGATCGTGTGGGCCGCGGCGATCGCTCTGATCGGCGGGACCAGCGTCGTCCGGGCAGCGGCCGCGTGTGGCGTGGTGTACACCCTCGGGTACGTGCCAGGCGCGCTGCTCGTTCCTCCACGCGATGACGACACCGCGCTTTCCTTGGCTCCCGTCCGGACCATCGCCGGCTTGTTGCTGTCGACGATGGGGTTCTTCCTGTGTCTGCGGCTCTCGGTGCCGTGGGTGATCGGCCCGGTGGCGCTGCTCCTGGCCGCGGTGATGGTGCATGGGCGTGCGGCGTTCACGCCACCGCGTCCGGCCGTGACGCCCAGTTGGGATGCCGTCATCGTCGGGCTGGCCGCCGTCATCGCGTTCGCCCCCATCCTCATCGCAGCCGCTCGCATGTCGTCCGGTCAGTTTCCACCGGTCTTCTTCAATGTGGGGACGCCGTACTTCCTGGGGCACGTGCACTCGCTGGTCAAGACGACCACCTTTCCGCCACCATCCCTGAGCTTCCTGGATGGCCGGCGGTCGTACCATTACGGCATCCATGGTCTCGCGGCCCTGATCTCGCGGAGCTCTGGATTGGCGCCGCATCACACGCTGTTCCTGGTGGTTCTGCCACTCCTGACCGTCGGCGTCGTGGCCGCCGCCGTCGTGCTCGCCCGACGTATCAGCCCGCAGCTCCCATCGCTCGTTAGTATTCCTATGCTCCTCGTCTCGGTTCCTACTTTCTGGTATCAGTTCTGGGGCGTCGTGGGCCCGCGGGTGAGGGAGGCCGCATCTGCGTGGACGCTGAGCCCCTTGCACGTGCTGATGCGCCAATGGGATCTCTGGGGTGTGGCGTCGAACAACGCGCACAACATCGCCGCGCACTTTCTCGTGCTGGCCTGCCTCGCCGGCATTGCCGCCGCTCCCACGCGCGGGTGGCGCCTGCCGATCTTCCTCGCCGGCGTCGCCTTCATCGTCAAGGCTCCGACGGGTGTGAGCCTTCTTGCGGGACTCGCTCTCCTCCAGGCCGTTCGCGCGACCACGGAGCGAAGCTTTCGGTCGCTGATGCCCGCGCTTGCGGCCGTGGCGGTGTTCGGCGCCGTCTACATCGCCTTCTGGGTCATCCCCGGCCAGGAATCGGGCCTCCAGCTGTTCCCGCTGTACCAGGTGAAGGTTCTCAGCGACCGTGGGCGGCTTGCAACATTCGGCGCGGACGTCGTGTGGTTGCTCCTGCCGGCGCTCATCGCGCTGACGGTCGGGCTGGGCGGTCGTGACCGGCAGAGTCCATCGCTGCTCCTGTTTGCGGTGGCGTCCTTCATCGTCGCGAATACCTTTCATGCATCCATCGCTGTCGGGGTCGCCGATGATTGGCTGCAGATCATGATTGCCGTCCCGCTGTTCCTGCGGGCCTTCGTGCTGAGTGTTGCGGGGCAGCGGTGGACGCGTTTCAGCAGAGGCGTGCGCGTTGCCTTCCTGTGTGCGGTTGCACTGGCGATCGTTCCGCCACTGGTGGCGGCGGCCAGCTATGCAGCGTTGCTCATCAGGGATCCCCAGAATGGGCACGAGTTCGCGGACAATCGTTTACTCGGGGAAGCCCTGGCGGTCATTCCGACCGAGCACACCACCATCGTGACCAACGATCTCCGCTACCCGGCGGATCGGTTCCAGCACGACAATCGGCAGATGCAAATCCCGGCGCTCTTCGGGCACCAGGCGTTTGCGGTCAACTACGAGTTTGAGTCGTACCCCTTTTCGGAGGAGCGTCGGACGCTGCAGGAGTTGCTTCGTGCCACGGAATGGACCGACGCGATCGAGCGCGCCGCACAGAAGTACCACTGGACGCACCTGGTCGTACACAAGCACTACGCCCATCCGGCGGCGATTCCGCTCGAGCGGCTGTTCGACAACGACGCCTATACCGTCTTTCGCTTTAGCGCGGCTCCTCCCACGAGCGCACCTGCAGCTCGCCGGGTTCCTCCGCATCAAGCGGCCGCGCGACGGTGACGAGGATGGTTCGCTGGCCGCCGGTGGCACCGTACGCACGACCGACGACAGAGAGCAGGCGAACGGCGGGATCCTCCTCCACCTCCGGTACGAGCTCCGCCACCCAGACACACACGTACATCGGCGGACCGGTCGCGGCCCCTGACACGAGGTTGTCGAACGGCCCGTATGCGAAGAGCCGCGCCGAGCCGGCGGAGGCCGTGGCGCGCGCGGCGAGCAGCATTCCGATCTCGGCGGTCGCCTGCGTAAGATCGATCACCGTGGCGCCAATCTGCCGCGTGCCATCCGGCGGACCATCGGACATTGCCGACACTTCGGCGCCGCTCAACACCTCGTCCCAGTCGGTGCGCACGGCGAGATCGCGAATCGCACGCTCCACGGCCGCGTCGGCAGCGTAGAACACCTCGACACCCTGGCGGTATGCCGCCGTTATTGCGGTCTCGGTCATCGTGCCGATCACCAGCGCCGTCCCGAGACTCACGAGCAGCGTCAGCGCCATCATCACCATCAGGAGCGGCATGGCATCACCACGCGGCGCCCGCGTTCCGGAGCGCGACGTCGAACTGCACGGCGTGTTCGGGCACGCGCCGCGCCGCAGCGAGGCGCAGCACCACACGGACACGCCGGATCCGCAGGAGGTCGGCGTCGAACATGTCGACGTCAGGGTCGCTCGGCCGCCACGGGCCATCCTGGAGTGCAGCCGGATCGATCGGCGCTCCGTGTGCATCGAAATAGACGAGGTCGAGGCCTGCGACACTATCGATGACCGGCAGGTCCGTCTCGGTCCCGTCATAGCGCATCAGCTGTGGCGTACCGGTCGCCGGATCCGGGCGCAGGTAATACGTGCGCGACTCGGGCACACCGGTCGACGAGGGCACCGCGAGCACGGTGAGGACGGCTGGCCGGTAGAACACGCCGGCCGCGGCGTCGCTCCCGACGGGGCCGACGCGGTACGGCATGACCGCGGGCGCGGCTTCCGGGGCGATGCCGGTCCCCGCCATCTGCAGGTCGCGGGTGAGCAGGTCGACTGCGACGCGCAGGCGCTGGTGGACGTCGGAGATCTCCGGCTGCGCCTCGAAGAGGCCGCGCGCCGGCACCACGAGGCCGAAGAGCGCCCCTGTGACGAGTAGCGTGAGGAGCATCGCGACGAGCAGCTCCACGATCGTGAATCCGCCTTCGCGCCTCGCGCTTCCGCCTTCGCGCTGCGCGCTTCGGCGGACAAGTCGGCGGACAAGTCCGCCGGAGCTCATTCAGCCCTCCGCGCACGAAGGGTGATCAGGCGGACGGCGCGATGCGCGAGCCCGCGCGGCCACACGCGCACGGTCATGACGACCACGTTGTCGGGATCGGCCAAGAGCGGCTCAACCAGCCAGTGCCGCTCGTACGCCGCGCCGTCGGGCCCGGTGAAGAGCGGGTCACCGCGGGCGTTCAGGTACTCGACCGCTTCGCCTCCATCGGAGGCGGCCGCCGCGCGCAGCTCCTCCATCTTCTGTGCGGCGAGGACCGTCGCATAGGTGATGTCGCGTGCGTCGACGTTTGCACGCGTGGCGGCAAGAAACAGCTGGAGGAGCGCCGCGATCGCCGCCACCAGCACGCCCGCGGCCACCAGCACCTCCACCAGTGAAAAGCCACCTTCGTCCTCATGCCGCATGTCACGAACGCCGGGCAACGCCGGTGCCGATGTTCTGCACTCCCGTGACCCATTGACCGATAAGGACTTAGAGATCTCCACCGGTCACGCGGTTGCAGAATTTGCCGCGCGCGCGCTCTGCTCCTGTGGCATAAATGTCGTACTCAGACCCGGCGCCCCCTTCGCGACCAGATCCGTAATCCGGGTGTCGGAAAATGCAACACCGTGGGGCAAAAACCTTGCAAATCCATCAGGTTACAGCCGGAATGTATCTTGTTGCGCCGAGCCCTCAGGCGATGGGCCGGTCTGACGGATTCACGCTGATCGAGATTCTGCTGGTGGTCGGGGTGATTTCCGTTCTGGCGGCGATGTCGGTGCCGATGATCGCTGATGCGATTACGAGGTGATTTCCGGTGGCCAGCAGGTCGTGAGCACGATGCGGGCAGCACGGTTTCAGGCCGTGGCGCGCAACCGCGATGTCCGCGTCCGCTTCAACTTCCCCGCGGCCGACCAATATCAGACAGAGATCCTGGATCCCGTCACGGGGTGGGGAACGCTCGGTCAGGCGCAGTATCTGCCGCAGGACATCAGCTTCGGCGCCGGCGTGCCGGCCGACCTCGTCTTCGAGCCCACCGGGCGTCCGGACCTCGCCGAGGGGTGCCCTTGTACGGTTGGCGTGACGAACGGCGACGAGGTGAACGACAAGACCATCACGGTGACGATCAGTGGCCAGATTCAGCTTCAGTAAGGGGGCGCGCGGCACACGGCGCGGCGAAGGCGGGCTCGTCCGCCGAAGCGCGAAGCGCGAAGGTGGAACCGCGAAGCGCGCAGGCGGATTCACGCTCGTCGAGGTACTGGTCTGCACGCTCATCCTGACGACGGGCCTGCTGGCGATCGCCGGCCTGCTGGCGATCACCACACGGATGCACTTCGGTGCACGGGAGGCTGCCCGGGCGACTCGGCTGGCGCAGGACAAGATCGACGAACTGATGAAGCTCGATTTCGACACGGACGCGGAGGTGGGGGTCTGCGCCGATCCGAACGCGTGCCTGACCACCAACGTCGCCAACCATTTCGAGGCGGATGCGGCCGGCGGCGTCACGATCCGGTGGGCGGTCGAGGCGCATGACAGCGGCAACGCAGACCTGCGCGTGCTGACAGTCCGGGTCGACAACAGCCAGCGATCGCGGCTGTACGGCCAACAGGTGGAGCTCACGACGATCATCCGGAACTGGTGATGCGAGACGAACGCGGCTTCACCCTGATCGAGTTCATCATCGCCGCGGCGATCACCACCGCGGTCCTCGGCACTGCCGTGCTGCTGGCGTCGCAGCTGCAGCAGGCCTACACGACAGAGCTCGACAGCGCCACCGTCGAGGAAGAGCTGCGGTTCACGCTCGACTGGATCGGCCAGGCGCTGCGAAACACCGGCAGCGATCCGTACAATACGGGCCTGACGGCGATCGTCATGAATCCTGATGGTAACAACGGGAACGATGACATCCGTATTCGTGCCGACGTCAACCCACCAAACGGGGACTTCACCGACGCGAACGAGGACATCACGATCGCGCTCGATTCCGCAAATGACGTGATTACGCGCACGGATAACAGCACCGGCGCTGTGGTCGACATGACCGAAGGGGTTATCACAGCCCTCCTTTTTACGTATCTCGATTCGGATCGGAACGTGACCGCGGCGCCAGGAAGCGTCGCGTACGTGCGCGTCACGATCACGGGCCAGTCACCGTCGTACAACGCGGCGCTCGGCCAGAACCCGACCCGTACTCTCGAGGCCGAATTCCGTTTGAGGACCAGGCCATGACGTCCAAACACCGTATCGACAGCGGAAGACCCAGCGAGCGCGGCGTCGCGTTGGTCGCCGTCCTGCTGCTCCTGCTCGTGATGTCCGCCCTCGCAGCCGCGCTCGGCGTGAGCGGCAACACCGAGACGCTCGTCGCGCGGAATCACGAGGCGCTTGCGCAGGCGCGCGCGTCGGCCGAGGCGGGCCTGAACGAGGCCGTTGAGGCAGCTGTTGATTACCTCCGCGCCATCGATCCGGCCAACATCCCGGCCACGGTCGATGCGCTGCTCGCCGATCCGACGCCGCTCGGCATCACCTTCGACGGCTTCACAGTGCTCGACGAGGACGGCGACCCGCAGGTTGGCTACGAGCTCTCGTTCAGCGACGACTCCGGCCTTGGCGAGGACGGCGATCCCTCGCACGATGTCAATAAGACGCTGATGATCAGAGCGACCGGCTATGGGCAGGGCGAGTCGTCGGTCGTCCTGGAGGCGCTCATCGCGCCGGTCGAGCTCGGCGCGATCGTCGTGGATGGAGATCTGGACATCTCCGGCAACGTCCACATCACGGGCAGCGACGCCGACGTCCACGCCAACGGCGACCTGACGATCGACGGCAGCGTGACGGTTGACTCGGGCGGCATGACCGCATCGGGCACCTACGACGGCCCACCCCCTGGTTATGGCGGCGCAGCCAAGAAGCCGCTGCCCCAGATTCGCGCCGAAGACTACAAAGATCGCGCCGGCTACGTGCTGTCCGACGATGGTCTGATCGTGTGCAACGCAGCCGGAGGTTGCACCGACCCGGACATGGTGTCGTACGCCTACGGCGCCACGATATGCGACACCGGCAACGGCGGCAACGGCTGCAGGGCGGACTACGGCTGGGAGTTCGACGGCTCGGCAGGCTGGTCGATCGGTACGTCCGGCAATCCGATCAACGGTACCTTCTACGTCGAAGGCGCCGCCACGATCTCCGGGAGTCCGGGGACGCCCGAGGATCCGCTCGACATCACGGTCATTGCTGAAGGATCGATCGACATTAGTGGCAACCCGAACCTGACGGCGCACTCCGACGAGCTGCTCTTCGTGACCGACTGCGATCTCGACATGTCGGGCAGTCCCGACACGACCACCGACGTGCAGGGGCAGGTGCTGGTCCACGAGCAGGTCAGCCTGAGCGGCACCGTGACGATCGGCGGACAGCTCGTCATCGAAAACGCGACCAGCGAGGATCCGCTGGTCGAGTACAACTCGATCAGCGGCAACGTCACGATCGATTACAACGGAACGCTCGGCACGAATCAGTTCTTCGTGACGGGCTGGCGCGAGGTCAGGGAGTAATCGGAAACGCGATCTCGATGGCGGCGCCGCCGGCTGGCGACGGCCCGGCCGCCACGCGCCCATTGTGCAGTACCGCGATCTTCTGCACGACGGCCAGCCCGAGGCCGGTCCCGCCACTCCTCGCCGTGTAGAACGGCTGAAAGACGCGCTCGCGATCGGCGGCGGGGATGCCCGGGCCGTTGTCCGACACCGTCACGGTACAGACGCCGCGCGCCCGGTCGACCCGCCCGGCGATGACAATCGCCGGCGTCCTGCCCGCTGCCGCACATGCCTCCGCGGCGTTCCGCAGCAGGTTGCCGAACATCTGACGCAGCAGCACCTCGTCGCCCTCGATCTCGACGAAGTCGCCCACGATCATCACCTCGGTCTCCGCCGGCAGCTCGTGGCGCAGCTCGTCGGCGGCCCTCCGCGCGACGGCCGCCGGCGCCACCGGCGCAAACGATGGCTTTTCCGGGCGCGCGAAGCTGAGAAAGTTCGTCACGACCTGCCCGAGCGCCTCCGCCTCCAGGCGAATCCCCTCGACGTACGGCCGGTAGGCCGGCGGCAGCGCGTCAGGCACGAGCAGGCGGCTGTAGCCGTGGATCGTCGCGAGCCCGTTGCGGAACTCGTGCGCCAGGCCCGCCGTGAGCTCGCCGAGCCGCGCGAGCGCCTCCTTCAGCCTCAGCTGCTCTTCGAGCTCGATCACCGCCGTGAGATCGGAAAAGAGGCAGATCGCGCCCGCCTCTCCGCTGCCGCCGAGCGGCGACACCGTGACGCCGAAGTGCAGCGACCGGCCGGTCCGGGACACCTGCAGCGACCGGCGGACGATCGGCCGGTGTCCCGTCAGGCACTCGGCAATCACATCGCGCAGCGGTGGCACACGCGCGAGCAGCGTACGGTAGTCGGCGTCGATCGGGTCGGTCTCGATCCCCAACAGCCGGCGACCGGCCGGATTGAGAATCTTGACGCGGCCGCCGCCTCCAACCACGAGCAGGCCGGCCGTGAGGCTGTCGACGATCTGCTCGCTGAGCTGCTCGGAGGCCACGGCGCGCGCGCTCATCGCCCGCTCCTGCGTCTTCAGCCGCGTAACGGCCTCGTCGAGCGCGGCCGACAGCAGCACCGCCTCTGCGCCGCCGCCGCGCAACGAGCGGCGCGCGCTACGCGCGGCCGCGACGAATCGGAGCAGGGCAAACGTGAGCACCGCGACCAGCACTGCCACCATGACGGTCAGGCCCAGCAGCGCGTAGCCGGTCTGGGTCATCGATAGAACGAGAGATACCAGGCCAGGATGCGGTCGCCTGCAACGGCGGCCACGATCGCGCCGAGCGCGAGGAACGTCCCGAACGGGAGCGCCGCCTGCATGCTGCCCCGCCGCGACGCGATGAGCGCCACGCCGACAACCGAACCGGCAAACGACGCCAGGACGAGCGTCAGCACCGTCAGCGGCCAGCCGAGAAACGCGCCGATCATCGCGAGCATCTTCACATCGCCCATCCCGAGCCCTTCCTGACCGCGCACGCGGTAGTAGGCCTCGGCGATGAGGAGGAGGACGCCGCCACCCGCTACGATCCCGATGAGCGACGAGATCCAGCCCGGCGGCAGGAACCAGCTCGCCACGAATCCTGCCGCGATGCCCGGCAGCGTGATCGCGTTCGGCAGGATGCGGTGGCGCAGGTCGATCACGAAGAGCACGATGAGCGCCGACGCAAACAGCAGCCGCACCGCCAGCAGCCACGTCAGCCCGTACACCAGCGCTGCGCCCGCGAACACGACAGAGGTCGCGCCCTCGACGATCGGGTAGGCGGGCGAGATCGGCGCCCGGCACGTGCGGCACCGGCCGCGGAGCGCGACCCAGCTCACGAGCGGCACGTTCTCATACCACGCGAGCGGACGGCCGCAGGACGGGCAGTGCGACGCGGGCCACAGGAGCGACTCGCGCCGCGGCAGCCGATAGATGCAGACATTGAGGAAGCTGCCGACGGCCAGGCCGAGAACCGCGAATATCGAGATCACAGAGGCGTCCACGTACCACCGAGACACCGAGACACCGAGACAAAACGAAAATAATCTTCTCGGTGTCTCGGTGCCTCGGTGGTACGTGGCGAGGAAGTGTGCACTCGAAGCCTCATTACGGCTTCATCTGAGCCGCAGCGGCTCCGTCGGCAGCGGGTAGAGCGGCGACTGCGGGTCGAGCGAGACGGTGCCGCCCGCGAGCCGGTACGGTACTCCGACCGGGTCGAGCGGCGTGCCGCGCAGGTACCCGGCGCGCCGCAGATCGTCCCAGCTGTCGGGCGCGGCGCCGAACCGCTCGCGATAGACGTCCACGACGGCGCGCAACTGGTCGAGCTGGTCCATCGCATCGAGCTGTCGCAGGCGTTTCAGTGCTTCGTTGCGATACCAGTCGACTTCCGCCGTGTTTGCGATCTGCTGCCACAGGACGCGAGACGAGGCGCGGCTGCCGCCCTGCGCGAGCGTGGTGGCGGCAAGCGGCCGCAGCCATTCGGGTGCACCCGGAGTATCGGCCGCCCGCAGAAACCAGGCCGCCGCCTCCTTGTACTCCTGCCGCCACCAGTAATGAACGAAGCCAATCGACTGCGGGTACTCCCACACGTCCGGCTCGGCGCGTCGTCCCTTCTCGAGCAGCGCAATCGCGAGGTCCGTCCGCCCCGGTCCGCCCGGCGGCGGCTCGGACAGGAAGATCGACCCGAGGAGATAGGCCAGGCGGAACCGAGGGTCGAGCGACGTGGTGAGATTCAGCAGCGGATAGAGCAGGTCGTACTGCTTGTTCGGGTCTTTCGACAGCCTCGTGCTGCCGAAGTACTGGACGGCGCGAATCCAGTACACGTCCGCGAGCAGCGCATCGTAGGCGAGGGCGAGCCGCTCGATCGCTCGAGGCGATTGGACGTACAGGAGATTCTCAGCGGTGCCGGGGAGCGGGCCGCCCCGTCGCTCATAGATCGCCTGCAGCCCGACCACGCCGGCGCCGAACACGATGGGGAGGACGAGCGCCGGCCACCTCATTTGAAGTCGCGCCTGGCGAAGATCACCACGGCCGCCGTGAGCAGGAGCCCGATGTATACCGCGCCGTAGACGGCGGTGGTCAGCAGGTAGGAACCCGGCACCGGCAGCCCGTAGACCACCTGCGTCTTGACGTTGAACGCGGCGAAGTTCGGCAGGACGTAGTACAGACCTCTGGCGAGGTAGGCGGCGACGGGCGATTCGACCACGGCTTCGAAGTTCCGAAGATCCGCATTGAAATGGCCAATCAGCCAGAGTCCCATCGTGAGTGCCACCGACAGGAACGGGCTGGAGAACGTCGAGAAGAAGAGCGCAATCGCGGTGACGACCAGCAGCTCGACGAGGATGAGCGCAATGGCGCGGAGCATCCCAGGGTCGGCGACCGGCGCGGGCAGCACGGCGCGGATGTTCTCGGGCGTCTGGGTGTTCAAGTAGACCAGCACGAGATAGAACGCCGCCGTCATCATTCCTACGTTGACGAGCAGCGTCAGCGCCAGGCCGGCGTACTTGCCAAGAATGAATTCGTGTCGGCGAACCGGCTTGGACAATAGAGAGTAGATGCTCCGCCGCTCGACTTCCTTCCAGACCAGCCCGATGCCGATGAAGACGGCGATCAGAAGCCCGAAGGTGGCGATGGCCGCCAGCCCGAGATCCTTGATGATCTTGATATCTTGTCCCGCCGTGAGCTGACCGATCAGGTACGAGCCGCCAATGAGCAGCACGGCAAACGCGACGAGACTGTAGAGCACCCGGTCGCGGACCGACTCCTTGAACACGTTGAGCGCAATGTGACTAACGACCTGCATGGGTTCCGGATACCTGGAGCCCGCGATCGCGCGGCGCCTCGGCGACCTGCCGGACGAAGTAGTCCTCGAGCGTCTCGCGAACCGGCATCAGCGAGACGAGCCGGGCGCCGCGTGCGGTCAGCTCCGAAAGAACGCGATCGGGAGGCGTCGTGAGCGGCAGCTCGAACGCGTAGTGCCCGACGCCGAACGGGGTGGCGCGCGCCACCTGGCCGGCACGAGTCACCTGCTCGAGGGCCTCTGCGCTCACCCCGGTCATCACCAGTTCCCAGCCCTGCACCTGAAACGCGAGCAGGCTCGACAGATGGCCCGAGGCGACCAGCCGGCCGCCGGCCAGGATCGCCACGCGGCTGCAGAGTGTTTCAGCATCGGACAGCACATGGGAGCTGAAGAACACGGTGCAGCCGCGGTCGCGGAGCCGCAGGATCAGCTGCCGGATCTCACGCCGGCCGAGCGGGTCGAGCCCGGACATCGGCTCGTCGAAAAACACCACGTCAGGTTCGTTGAGGATCGCCTGCGCGATGCCGACGCGTTGAAGCATGCCCTTCGAAAACTTTCGCAGCTGCAGCCGCCGCTCCGCGCCGATCCCCACCTCGTCGAGCAGGGTGGCGACGCGCCGCCGCCGCTCGGCGGCCTGGAAGCCGAACAGGCTCGCGAAGTACTCGAGCAGTTCTTCCGCCGTGAGGTAGTCGTAAAAGTACGGATTCTCCGGCAGGTAGCCGATGCGGCGCTTGACCTCGACATCGCCGACCGGCCGCCCGAGGATTTCGGCGCGGCCCGAGGTCGGATAGATCAGCTGCATCAGCAGCTTCAGCGTGGTCGTCTTGCCCGCGCCGTTCGGGCCGAGGAAGCCGAACACCTCGCCGCGGCGGACGTCGAGCGTCAGCCCCTCGAGCGCAACGTAGGGACGGGAGCGCCAGAAGCCAACGCGATAGTGCTTGGTGAGGGCCTCTGTGCGGATGGCGTCCATCTCAACAAAAGCCTCAGGCCCCAGGCCTCAGGCCTCAGATCAGCTCCTCAGGGCGTCGCCGCTTGCGTTCGTCGCAGCTCCGAGGCGATGGCCGCGTCGAAGTAGGCCGGACGCAGCGTCGAAGCGATGCGAATGCCGTTGATGAAGAACGTCGGCGTGCCGTTGATCTGCAGCTTCTGGCCGAGCTGCGCGTCCTTGCGCACCTCGTCGAGCACCGTCGCGTACTGCGCGTCGAAGTCGGTGATCTGCGCGATGTCGGCCAGCGCCTGCTTCACCGTGTCTCGCGTCAGGCCCGGCTGATTGTCGAAGAGCCACTCCTCCATCTGCGCGGCGCGGTTCCGCGTGCGCGCCAGCCGCACCGCCACCGCCGCCTCGCAGGC
>JACPCS010000026.1 GCA_016184455.1 Acidobacteriota bacterium | reverse complement strand
CGGGACGTACAACATCTGGGACCTCGACTATCAGTCGCGCTTCCAGAACGGCCGGTCCGATCCCGCGCTGCGGGGGAAGAGCCGGATTGTCGATCCGCCTGACGGCAAGATCCCGTACCAGCCGTGGGCGGCGGCGAAGGCGAAGCTCATTCACGACAATCACGCCGACCCGACGCCGCAATTCCTCGATCCGGATACGCGGTGCTTCCTCCAGGGCGTGCCGCGGCACCTCTACAACCGGGAACTCGAGATCTGGCAGGCGCCGGGCCACGTCGTCCTCTTCAACATGGCGCACCACACCTACCGGGTGATCCCGTTGACCGGCGGTCCGCACATTCCCGAGCGCGTCAAGCTGTGGATGGGCGACTCGCGGGGCCGGTGGGAGGGCGATACCCTGGTGGTCGATGTCCCCAACCACAACGATCAGACGTGGTTCGAGGCGGAGCGCTTCACGCGCGTCAGCGCACAGACGATCGAGTACGAAGCTGTGATCACGGACCCCAAGGTGTACACCAGGCCGTGGAAGATGGCGATGCGCCTGGAACGCCAGAAGGAACAGAACGTCGAGATGTGGGAAGAGGCGTGTTACGAGAACAACGCGCGCTCTGTGGAAAACATACTGAAACGGCCGGGACGGTAGTCATCGACTCGCGCCCCGAGTGAGGCGTCGGAAGGGGCGCAGGAGGAACATATGCGAGCGAGAATCGGAGCCGCTCTGGGGACCCTGCTGATCGCCGGCGTGGTCGCCCTCGGTGTCACCACGACGGACGTGCTGGGACAGAATGCTCCCCCTGCCGCGACCGGCGTCATCACCGGCGTGGTGACGAGCGCGAACGGGCCCGAAGCGGGGGTGTGGGTCATAGCGGAGACCGACGATCTCAACACGAAGTTCCGCAAGATCGTGGTCACCAACGACGAGGGGCGCTTCCTGCTGCCCGAGCTCCCCCGGGCCACCTATAGAGTGTGGGTGCGCGGGTACGGGCTCGTGGATTCGAAGCCCGTCACCGCCACAGCAGGCCGGGATCTGAAGCTGACGGCGAGCGTCGCCGGAACGCCCCGGGAGGCGGCGCGGATCTATCCCGCCAATTACTGGCTGTCGTTGATGGAGCCTCCGAAGGCGAGCGACTTCCCGGGCACGGGGCCGCAGGGCAACGGCATTCTCCCCTCGACCCAGACGCGCGACGAATACATGTACACGATGAAGGGGTGCCTGCGCTGCCATCAGGTGGGCAGCGAGTGGACGCGCCAGCATCCGCCGGGCGAGTTCGCCTCGACGCTCGACGGCTGGACCAGGCGCGTCCAGATGGGACAGCGCGCCGCCGAGATGGCCGACTGGATGCGGCGGCTCGGCCCGCGCGGGCTGAAGATGTTCGCCGACTGGAGCGACCGGATCACGGCGGGCGAAGTGCCGCCGGCGCCGCCGCGGCCGCGCGGCGTGGAGCGCAACGTCGTGCTGACCCAGTGGGAATGGACCAACAACATGGGGAAGATCCACGACGAGGTCTCGACCGACAAGCGCAACCCGCGACTCAACGCGTACGGCCCGGTGTACGGGTCCGAGATCGCCAACGACTATCTCGCCATCCTCGACCCGGCGCGGAACATCGCCGAGATGCTGCGCATCCCGACGCTCGTGCCGCGGGAGAAGATGAACGCGGCCTACGGCCAGGAGGGCATCAAGACGTCGCGGATTGCCGATCTCGATCGGTTCAATCCGACAAGCAACCACAACCCGATGCTCGACAGCAAGGGGCGCGTCTGGTACACGGCCATGCTCCGCCCACCGACGGATCAGCCCGATTGGTGCAAGGCCACCTCGGACAACAAGTACGCGCAGTACTTCCCGCTGGCGCGGGCGGGCCGCAACGTGAGCTATTACGATCCGCGGACGCGGCGGTTCGCCATGCTCAACACCTGCTTCGGGACGCATCACCTGCAGTTCGGCTTCGATGCGAACGAGACGCTGTTCCTCGGGCAGCCGGGCGGCTCGGTCTTCGGCTGGATCAATACGAAGCTGTTCGACGAGACGGGCGATGCCCGCCTGGCGCAGGGCTGGTGCCCGACCGTCGTCGACACCAACCGCGACGGCCGGATCACCAAGCCCTGGAACGAGCCGACGCCGCAGCGCAACACCCAGTTCGAAGAAGACATCGCCGAGGTGGTGTACGTGGGGTTCGATCCGATGCGCGACACGCGCGTGCAGATCGGGGCGTACGGGCTGATCGTCAACCCCGCCGACGGATCGGTCTGGGGCGCGCAGGAGTCGTACCCCGGGAAGATCGTCCGGCTCAGCATCGGCAACAATCCGCCCGAGAGCTGCATCGCCGAGGTGTTCGAGGTTCCGTCGGAGCGGATGGGCGTCGATCCGAGCTCCGGCAGCGCCGGCTTCATGCCGCGCGGCCTCGATATCGACCGCAACGGCGTGCTCTGGACGGCGCTGTCGGGGTCGAATCACCTGGCCAGCTTCGATCGCCGCAAGTGCGTCGGCCCGCTGAACGGCCCGTCGGCCCACACCGGACGGCACTGCAAGGAAGGGTGGACGCTCTACCCGCTGCCGAGTCCGACGTTCAAGGGCACCAACGTCCGGTCCGACTACTACTATTACAACTGGGTCGACCAGTTTAATATCCTCGGTCTCGGCGAGAACGTGCCCATCGCCACCGGCACCGGCTCCGATTCGCTGATCGCGCTCAACCCGAAGACGGGCGAGTCGATCGTCATGCGCGTCCCGTATCCGCTGGCAGGGTTCCACCCGCGCGGCCTCGACGGCCGGATCGACAATCCGGGCGCCGGCTGGAAGGGGCGCGGCATCTACTCGTCCACGGGCGCCGACACCGTGTGGCACTCCGAAGGCGCCATGACGCGGAAGGACGGGAAGTACTCTTCGGCGGCGAAGCCGATCCTGGTAAGGTTCCAGGTTCGCCCCGATCCGCTGGCGCGCTAGGCTGAGGCGCCGTTGGCGGCGTTTCGAGCGCCCGCAGCCAGGGTCGACGGTCACCCGGCCTGCGGGCGCTCTTTGTCCGCCCGCCGCCAAAGAGGCGCGGTTTCCAGGATACATTCCAGTAGTGCATCCGGACCTGCAGGAAGCCATCGACTTCCATCGCGCGGTCGTGGCCGAGGGGAGCAAGGCGCTCGTCGGCTACGAAACGGAGAAAGCGCTCGCCAACGTCGTCCTGCTGTCGGAGATCCCGACGACCTACGACAAGAAGAGCGATCGACAGGTGAATGCCGGCAATCTCCTGCTGCGCGGCGTGCCCGGTATCGGCAAGACCTTCTTTGGCGTGATCCTCGCCGCGATCAGCGACGCGAAGTTCGCGCGGATCCAGGGGCGCGCCGATCTGCAGCCGACCGAGGTCGTCGGCTACCAGATGATCAATCCCGCCACGGGCCAGCTGGTCACCGAGTTCGGCCCGCTCGCCTCCGCCGAGGTCATCCTGCTCGACGAGATCAACCGCATTCCCCTGAAGTCGCAGAGCGCGTTCCTCGAAGCGCTCCAGGATCGCAGCATCACGGTGGGCAAGACGTCGTACGAGCTCCCGGCGTTCAGCTTCGCGATCGCCACGATGAACCCCGTCGAGCTCGGACAGGGGACGTTTCCGCTGTCGGAAGCCGCCACCGATCGGTTCACGATCATGGTGAACATCGGATATCTGCCGCCCGAGGAGGAGCAAAAGCTCGTCAGCTTCGACTTCAAGCGGATCCGGCTCCACCCGCTGCTCACCAAGGACCGCATCATCCAGCTGCGCGCCGCGATCAGCCGCGAGGTGTTCCTGCACGAGAAGCTCGCCGAGTACATCCGCCGCCTGGTCGGGGCCTCCCGGCCGTACAACGCGGACACCGCGTGGTACCACCACTCGCCCTCCGAGATGGTCGACCAGAGCGTCGACCTGGGCGCCTCCCCCCGTGCGACGATCTGCTGGGGCCGCCTGGTGAAGGTGTGGGCGCTGCTGGCCCGCCAGCGGGACGAGGTCTACCCCGAGGACGTCCAGGCGCTGGCGAAGTACGTGCTCGGCCACCGTATCTGGCTCGGCCCGCACGCGGCCAGCCACGGCCTGACGGTCGAGGCGGTCATCGACGACATCTGCGCGCGCGTGCCGATTCCATGAGCCGAACGCCGTGAGAGTCCTGATCGCCAAGCCGCTCATCGACGTGGCCGAGGTCGCCGAGATGGAGCTGCTCATCCTGCGCCGGATGCGCGAGTACACGATGGGCCAGCACGCCAGCGTCTTCAAGGGATCCGGCTTCGACTTCGTCGGCCTGCGCGACTGGCAGCCCGGAGATCGCCCCTCGTCCATCTACTGGCCGGGCTCGACCTTCACCAATTTCACGCCGCTCGTGGTGCGCGAGTTCGAGCAGCACAGCACCGCGACGATCGTCGTACTCGCCGACCGATCCGCCTCCACCCGCTGCGGTGTCAACGGCGTGTCGATTGCCTCCGGGGTCGCCAGGGCGATAGCCACTATCGGCCTGTCGGCGGTGTTCTGCCAGGACGCGTTCGGTGTGATCACCTTCGACGCGGCGTTCGAGCGGCTCGCGGCGGTGCGGCCGCGCATCGGGA
>JACPCS010000075.1 GCA_016184455.1 Acidobacteriota bacterium | reverse complement strand
CCGGGCATGCGTGGATCTCAGCTCTGGCGGCGAAGGAACGCCGGGACGTCGAGCGGTGACGAGGCGTCGGCCGGCTCGATCTTCGGCAGCGTGAGCTCGACCCCCGGCCGCCGGCTGACCGTCAGCACGTAGCCCGCGTCGGGGGCGCCCGGCGAAGCCGTCTTCGGCTCCGGTGCACTCATGTCGAGCGTCGGCTGAACTGCCTCATCGCCGGCGCCGTCCGCAGGACGGCTCAGGTGTGCCGTGTAGCCGTGCAGGTCGACCGGCGTCTGGAGCGCCGCCGCGGGTACCGCGCGCGCGCTCCCGGACCGCTCGAACCCGGTGGCAATCACCGTGATCTTGACCTTGCCCGCCAACGTCGGATCGACCACCGCGCCGAAGATGATGTTCGCGTCTTCGTGCGCCGCCTCCTGAATGACGCAGGACGCCTCGTTCACTTCCATCAACGAGAGGTCGGGGCCGCCGGTCACATTGATGATCACGCCGCGCGCGCCGGTCACCGACCCGTCCTCGAGCAGCGGGCTCGAAACCGCCTTCTGCGCCGCGTCCATCGCGCGGTTCTCGCCGTCGGCGATGCCGGTGCCCATCATCGCGACGCCCATGCCCGACATGATCGTCTTCACGTCGGCGAAGTCGAGGTTGATGAGCCCGGGCATGAGGATCAGATCCGAGATGCCCTGGATCGCCTGGCGCAGCACGTCGTCGGCCATGCCGAACGCGTCGGTCAGCGCCGTCGTGCGATCGATGATCCCGAGCAGGCGCTCGTTGGGAATGGTGATCACCGTGTCGACCGAGCTGCGCAGCGCGTCGAGCCCGTAGTCGGCGTGTGCCGCGCGCTTCCTCCCCTCGAACTTGAACGGCTTGGTGACAACGGCCACCGTGAGCGCGCCAAGCTCGCCCGCCAGGCTTGCGATCACCGGCGCGGCGCCGGTGCCCGTCCCGCCGCCCAGGCCGGCGGTGACGAAGACCATGTCGGCGCCCGAGAGCGACTGGATGATCGTCTCGGTATCCTCGAGGGCCGCCTGGCGGCCGATGTTCGGGTCGGCGCCCGCGCCCAGCCCCTTCGTGAGCCGCTGGCCGATCTGAATCTTCACCGACGCGCGGTTCTGCTCCAGCGCCTGGGCGTCGGTGTTCGCCACGATGAACTCGACACCCTCGAGCCCGGCGGTCACCATGCGGTTGACGGCGTTGCTGCCGCCGCCGCCCACGCCAATCACTTTGATCTTCGCGTTCCGCCGCCCCTCGGCGTCGAGCGTCAGCCGCAGCGTGTCGTCGTCCTTGTCGTGGCGATCGCCCTGCCTCATGTCGCGCCTCCGTAGGGCGGGTCCTTCGCGACCCGCCTAGAAAAACTCCTTGAAGATGCCGCGCAGCCTGATGGCCATGCGGCCGAACGCCCCGGCCCCGACGCGTGCCGCTTCGGGGATGCGGTTGCGATGCGCGTAGAGCACCAGCCCGACCGGAGTGGCAAACGCAGGGCTGTTGACGTGATCGGCGAGCCCGCCGACCTCCAGCGGGCAGCCGCGTCGAATCGGCAGATCGAAGATCTGCTCGGCGATCTCTGGCATGCCCTCGAGAATCGACCCCCCGCCGGTGAGGACGATCCCCGAGTTGAGCGCCTTCTCGTAGCCGGCGCGCCGAATCTCGTCCCACACGAGATGGAAGATCTCCTCCGCCCGCGGCTGCAGAATCTCGGAGAGGATGCGTCGCGCCATCAGCCGCGGCTTCCGGCCGCCGACGCTCGCCACCTCGATCGTCTCCTCCTCGTCCACCATGGCCGAGAGCGCGCAGCCGCTCTTCCGCTTCAGCTTCTCCGCGTCGGGAATCGGCGTGCGCAGGCCGACGGCGATGTCGCTCGTGAAGTGATCGCCGCCGACGGCGACGACCGCCGTGTGCCAGAGGCTCCCCCGCTCGAAGATCGCCAGGTCGGCCGTGCCACCGCCGATGTCGACGAGCGCGACGCCCAGCTCCTTCTCGTCGGCGGTGAGCACCGCCTCGGCGGCCGCGAGCTGCTCGATGACCATGTCGACCACCGTGATCCCGGCCCGGTTGACGCACGCGATGATGTTCTGCGTCGACGAGGACGCGCCGGTCACCACGTGCACGTTGACCTCGAGCCGCGCGCCCGTCATGCCGATTGGCGCGCCGATGCCATCCTGCTCATCGACGACGAAGTCCTGCGGCAGCACGTGGAGGATTTCGCGTCCGGCGGGGAGCGAGACCGCTTTGGCCGCCTCGATCGCGCGGCGCACGTCGTCGCGCGTGATCTCGCGGTTCTTGCCGGCGACGGCAATGACGCCGCGGCTGTTGAACCCCTTGACGTGCGGTCCGGAAAGCGCCAGGTGGACCGAGTCGATCTCGATGCCGGCCATCAACTCCGCTTCCTCGATCGCCTTCTTGATCGACTCGACCGCCGCCTCGAGGTTGACCACCACGCCGCGCTTGATGCCGCGCGACTCGGCGACACCGATCCCGACGATGTCGAGGCTGCCGTCGTCGAGGCTCTCGCCAACGACGGCGCAGACGTTCGACGTGCCGACGTCCAGCCCTACGAGGTACCGTTCCTTGCGACCCATCAGAATTTGCCCCCACCCTGAGGCCCGACGCCCGAGGCCTGAGGCCTGACGTACACCCGCTCGCCGAACCGCACGTCGACGTAGTCGATCGCCGGCACGCGCTCGCGGAGCGCGGGCGCGAGATCGAGATACGACCGCAGCCGCTCGACGAACCGGTCGTCGCCGACCCGCACCAGCGCGGTATCGCCTTCGAGCGCCACCACCGCGTCGCGCGGGTCCGAGACGTCGATCTGCGAGACGCGCCCCGCGAGATCGGGATCCGCCTCGAGCGACGTCAGCAGGCGGACCGCGAGCGCTGCGCGGGCTCCATCAGCCACCGGCCGGTCATCTGGAGCCGTTCCGGCCGAGAGCAGGCCGTCGACGAGCGGCAGGTCGAGATCGGCGTGGCCGGGCCCGAACTCGTCGATCGGGCTGCCACGGCGATCGATGAGGTACAGGCGATCGGCAAACCGCGCGATGCCGAGCGGCTCCCGCTCCGACACGACGACGTCGACGGTGCCGGGCAGCACGCGGCGGAGCGCTGCATCCGCGACCCATGGTGACGCGAGCAGCTGCTGCCGCCACTCGTCGAGGTGGAGGAGAATCATGTTCCGTCCCGGCAGGCCGCCGAGGAGCGCCAGCACCTCGCCGCGCGATAACCGGCTGTTGCCGGACACCGTGATGCGCGTGACGGTCACCGCGTCGCTGGTCAGCGCGAACAGCGCTCCCTCGTACGCGCCGTAGAGGGCACCGGCTGCGACGAGCACCGCGATGATGAACCGCGGACGCGACACACCGAACCGCCGGCGGGCCCGCGGCGTGACGTGCGCGCGGCGGAAGCGTTTGTCGGTCGGCGCCGATACGGCCATCAGGCGCGGCCCTCCTTCTGCCGGAGCGCATCGACGAGTCGCTTCGCCACCCCTCCAATCGACCCGGCGCCGAGCGTGATCACCGCGTCGCCGGGCCTCACGATCCGCAGGAGCTCGGCCACGACATCGTCGATGCGCCGGACCACGCGCACCGGCCGCCCCGACCCTCGGCGCACGGCATCGGCCAGCGCATCGACCGTCACACCGGGAATCGGATCCTCGCTGGCGGCGTAGATGTCGGTGAGCACCAGCTCGTCGGCCTCGCGCAGCGCCGGGCCGAACTCGTGCATCAGCCGCTCGGTACGCGTATACCGGTGCGGCTGGAACGCAACCACCAGCCGCCGGCCGAGCGACGTCCGCGCGGCGCTCAACACCGCGGCAATTTCGGTCGGGTGGTGCGCGTAGTCGTCGACGACCACGACGCCGCCGACCTCGCCGTGGCGCTCGAACCGCCGCTCGGCGCCCTCGAACGCCGCAAGCGCCCGCGCGACGCGTTCGAACTCGAGCCCCAGTTCCCCGCCCACCGCCGCCGCCGCCAGCGCGTTCTGCAGGTTGTGCCGCCCAGGGATGGACAGCTCGATCGCGCCAAGGCGCTCTGTCGTGTCGCCGCTGCGCCGGTGCACGACACAGCGGCCCCCAAACGCGCCGAGCTGGACGTCGCTGCCGAACACGTGCGCCGCAGGGCGGAGCCCGGAACCCTCATGCGAGGTCGTAGGGCGGGGCTCGCGCCCGGCGACGTCCAGCGGGCGCAGCCCCGCCGGATCGAATCCGTACGTCATCAGCCGGCGCGTGATGCGCGGGAGCACGGGCGCGAGGTGCGGGTCGTCCGCGCACGCGATGACGGCGCCGTAGAACGGCACCTTGTTCGCGAAGTCGGCAAACGCCTGCTGCAGCTCGGCGAAGCTGGCGTAGCTCTCCATGTGCTCGTAGTCGATGTTGGTCACCACCGCGATCGACGGCCAGAGCCGCAGAAACGACCGGTCGCTCTCGTCGGCCTCCGCCACCATGTACCCGCCGCGTCCGAGCCGCGCGCTGCTGCCGAAGGCGCGGAGGCGGCCGCCGATCACGGCGTCGGGATCGAGGCCGCACTGCTCCAGCACGAACGCGATCATCGACGTCGTGGTCGTCTTGCCGTGGGCGCCCGCCACCGCGATCGAGAAGCGCATCCGCATCAGCTCGGCGAGCATCTCGGCGCGCGCGATCACCGGAATCCCGCGCCGCTCCGCTTCGGCGATCTCCGGGTTGCCCGGCCGCACCGCCGACGAGACGACGACGACATCGGCGCTGCCGACGTGGGCCGCCGCGTGGCCCTCGTACACGCGGACGCCGAAGCTCGCCTCGAGGCGTGCCGTCACGTCCGATCGTCTGAGGTCCGAGCCGCTCACCTCGTACCCGAGGTTCGCGAGCAGCTCGGCGATGCCGCTCATCCCGATGCCTCCGATCCCGACGAAATGAATCCGCCGGGTTCTACCGAGCAAGCGCCAGCACCCGGTCGACGATCACCCTGGCCGCGTCGGGCCGCGCCAGACGCCGCGCCGCCTCGCGCATCCGCCGCCGTCGTTCCTCGTCCGCCGCGAGCGCCAGCATCTCCGCCGCCAGTCGATCGCCCGTCAGTTCGCGCTGCTCGACCATCAGCGCCGCGCCCTCCCGCACGAGTGCGAGCGCGTTCTTGCGCTGGTGATCGTCGGTCGCGGTCGGCAGCGGCACGAGAATCGCCGGGCGTCCGAGCGCTGTCAGCTCCGCGACGGTGGTCGCGCCGGCGCGGCAGACGACGAGATCGGCCGCCGTCATCTCCCGCTCCATCGCAAACAGAAACGGTTCGACCCGGGCCTCCAGGCCGACCCGCCGGTACTGCTCACGGACCATTTCCAGATCGCGCTCCCCAGTCTGGTGCGTGAGCGCCAGTCGTGGCTGAGCGGCCGCCAGCCGCGGTGCCGCCTCCACCATGGCCATGTTGATCGCGTGCGCGCCCTGAGAGCCGCCAAAGACTAGAACCCGTGCCGCCCCTGGCGGCCGAACATCTGATCCATGTGCCTCCTCACCCCGCAGGAACTCCGGTCTGACCGGATTGCCCGACACAATCGCCTTGCCGGCGAAGAACCGCACCGTCTCCTGAAACGTCACCGCCGCCGCGTCGACGACCGGCGCGAGCAGACGGTTCGTGAGCCCCGGCACGGCGTTCTGCTCCATGAGCAGCGTTGGGATGCCGCGGAGCGCCGCGAGCAGCACCACCGGTCCCGAGCTGTAGCCGCCAACGCCGATCACGACCGCCGGCCGCCGGCGCGTGATGACGCGCCAGCCGTCGCCGGCGCCGAGCGGCAGGAGCGCCAGGCCGCGCGCGAGCGATGCGAGCGACTTGCCCTTGAGGCCGGCGCTGCGAATCAGGTCGAGCGTGAAGCCCTCGCGCGGGACGACGCGCGCCTCGATGCCCGCGGCGGTCCCGACGAACACCACCTGCGCATCCGGAACCCGCGCGATCAGCTCGCGCGCGACCGCGATGCCGGGATAGAGATGTCCTCCGGTCCCGCCACCCGCGATCAGGATCGTCAGCGGCATTTAGTCGCGCACCCTCGCACCCGCCTTCGCCGCTTCGCGGCTTCGGCGGGGCAAGCCTTCGCACCGTCGGACGCACCCTCGCACCTTCGCACCGCCGCACCATCGCACCTACGCCGTGACCGCCTCGTGCTGCGAGATGTTCAGCAGCACGCCCATCCCCACCAGGCTGATCACCAGCGACGATCCGCCCGCGCTCACGAGCGGCAGCGGAATGCCTTTGGTCGGCATCAGCCCGAGCACCACGCTCATGTTGATGAAGGCCTGCACGACGATCATCGTGGTGATGCCGAGCGCGACGAAGGCGCCGAACATGTCGTGCGCGCGAACCGTGATCCGCAGCCCGCGCCAGGCGACGAGGCAGAAGCAGAGCAGCGTGGCGGTGGCGCCGATGAGACCCAGCTCCTCGCCGATCACGGCGTAGATGAAGTCGGTGTGCGGCTCCGGCAGGTAGAACAGCTTCTGCACGCCGCCCATCAGTCCGCGGCCGAAGATGCCGCCGGTGCCGACCGCAATGATCGACTGGATGATCTGGAACCCGTCGCCGAGCGGATCGGCCCACGGATCCCAGAACGCCATCAGGCGCCGGCGCCGATAGGGCGCGCTCACGAGGACGACGTACAACACGGGCATCATGGCGAGCAGCGTGCCGACGAGGTAGCGGTAGTGCAGCCCCGCCGCGAGCACCATCGCGGCCACGATCAGCACGAGCGACATGGCGGTGCCGAAGTCGGGCTGCAGCAGGATGAGCGCGACCATCACGCCGACGACGATGCCGATCGGCAGGAGCGAGTACGAGAGCTCGTCGATCCGGTACATGCGCCGCTCGAGCATGAGCGCGGTGAAGAAGACGCACGCGAGCTTCGCGAGCTCCGACGGCTGGATGCCGAGGCCGCCGATCCCGAACCACCGGCGCGTGCCGTTGACCGGCGCGCTGAAGAGCACGGCGACCAGCGTCGCCGCCACGATGCCGACGAGCGCCCAGATGAACACCTCGTTGCGGTAGGCGCGATAGTCGATGCGCATCGCCACCCAGAGCGCCGCCAGCCCCAGAACCGTCCACATCGCCTGCCGGATGACGAACAGGTACGGCTGCTGGAAGCGCTCGAGTGCCAGCACCGCCGAGGCGCTGTACACCATGACGATGCTGGTGCAGACCAGCAGGAGCGTTGCGGTGAACAGGACCCGATCCGATTTCAGCTTGCGTGCCACGCCACCCCTATCGAAAACCGCCGAGCCGGCCGAAACACCGACTGTTGCCGGGATCGACTAAGATCCCGGATCCGCGGACGTGTCCCGCCGAAGCCGCGAAGCGGCGAAGGCGGAAGCGGTCAGCAGTCATCAGCCGGCCCGTGAAAGGGGACACCGACCTCGCAGACCGGGGTAGCCTGCGTTCCCAGCGGTCAGCTCCTCTCCGCGCCGAACCGACTGACGACTGCTCACCGCTCCCGCACCTTCGCACCTCGCATCATCGGACCGACCGTCGCACCCTCGCTACCGTCGCACCTGCGCTTTCAGCCGCTCCACTTCGCGTTTGAAGACCTCGCCCCGCTCCGCGTAATCGCGGAACCAGTCGAAGCTGGCACAGGCGGGCGCGAGGAGCACGACGCCATCGGGCGCTGCGGCCTCGTAGCCGCGCTCGACCGCCTCGCGCATCGAGACGGCGTCGACGACCGGCACCACGCCATCGAGCGCACGCCTGACGAGCGGCGCCGCCTCGCCAATCGCGACCACCGCGCGGCCCCGCGACGCCAGCGGATCCCGCAGCTGCCGCAGATCGCCGCCCTTGAAGCGGCCGCCGACGATCGCCACCACGCCCGAGGCAAAGCTCTCTATCGATCTCCGCGCCGCTTCGACGTTGGTGGCCTTCGAGTCGTTGACGAACCGCACGCCGCCGATCTCGCCGGCGGGCTCCATCGCGTGTGCGAGCCCGCGGAAGCCGCGAAGCGCGCGCGTCATCGCCTCCCCCGCGCAGCCCGCGAGCGACGCTGCCGCGCTCGCCGCCAGCACGTTGCCCAGCATGTGGCGGCCGGTCAGCTCGACGGCGGCGACCGGCACGAGCCGATCGACCCCTGTCGCCGTCCGCCGCACGATCCACTCGCCGTCGACGACAACGCCGTCGGCGATCCCGCCGGACAGCGCGAACAGCTCGCGCCGGGCTGCGATGCCCTCGCTCCGCGCCATCGCCACCGGATCGTCCGCATTGACGACCGCCCAGTCGTCAGCGGTCTGGTTGGCGAAGATGCGCGCCTTGGCCGCCGCGTACGCCTCGACGCTCGGATGCCGATCGAGGTGGTCGTCGGCGAAGTTCAACCACACGGCGATCCATGGCCGGAACGTCGTCGTGGTCTCGAGCTGGAAGCTGCTCACCTCGACGACGTGCACGGTGTCGGCCGTCGACTCGTCCACCTGCCCGCTGAGCGGCACGCCGATGTTGCCGCCGACGAGCACCTTGCGGCCGGCCGCGTCGAGCATCCGGCCAACGAGCGTCGTGGTCGTCGACTTGCCCTTGGTGCCGGTCACCGCGATGACGCGGCCGCGGATCCAGCGCCACGCCAGCTCGATCTCGCCGATCACCTCGCTGCCGCGCCGGCGCGCGGCGTCCAGCACCGGCTGGTCCGGCGGCACCCCGGGGCTCAGCACCACGAGATCGGCGGCGGCAAGCGTCTCCGGCGTGTGGCCACCGAGCTCCAGCGCGACGCCTCCCGCGCGCAGCGCAGGAGCCTCGTCGATGACGCTGCGCATTTCCGTGAGCGTCACCATCGCGCCGCGCCTCGCCAGCAGCGCCGCCGCAGCGACGCCGCTCCGTGCCGCTCCCACCACCACCACCCGGCGCTGCCGGACCGAGAAGCCTTCGTCCGCCACGCCATCACCGCAGCTTCAAGGTGGTCAGGCTGAAGAGCGCGAAGACCACCGCCACGATCAGAAAGCGTGTGATCACCTTCGGCTCGCTCCAGCCAATCAATTCGAAATGGTGGTGCAGCGGCGCCATCTTGAAGACGCGCTTTCCCGTGAGCTTGAACGACGCCACCTGGATCACGACCGACGCGGCCTCGATGACGAAGATGCCGCCGACGATCACGAGCAGCAGCTCCTGCTTGATGAGGATGGCGACCGTTGCGAGCGCGCCGCCAAGGGCGAGCGAGCCGACGTCGCCCATGAAGATCTCGGCGGGGTACGAGTTGTACCAGAGAAAGCCGAGGCTCGCGCCGACCAGCGCCCCACAGAAGATCGTCAGCTCACCCGCCGGCGGAAACCTGACCAGCAGGAGATATTCGGCCAGAACGGCGTGGCCCGTGACGTAGGCCAGCGCGGTGAACGCGGCCGCCGCCACGCCGAACGTGCTGATGGCGAGCCCATCGAGGCCGTCGGTCAGGTTCACCGCGTTCGACCAGGCGACGAGCACGAACACCGCGAACGCCAGATAGAAGACGCCGAGGTCGGGAATCAGGTTCTTGAAGAAGGGAAAGATCAGCCGCGTGTTGTACAGCGGCGGGTCCTGCTGGGCGAGCACGAGAACCGCCACGCCCACGCCGAGCCCCACGAGAACCTGAAGGCCCATCTTGTACCGCGGCCGCAGGCCATGATGCGAGCGCCGCACGATCTTCAGATAGTCGTCCGTGAATCCCACGGCGCCGAACGCCACCGTCGACAAGACCGCGATCCAGATATACGGGTTCGTCAGATCGGCCCAGAGGATCGTCGGCACGAGCGCCGACGTCAGAATCAGCAGCCCTCCCATCGTCGGCGTGCCGGCCTTCGCACGATGGGACTGGGGCCCCTCCTGGCGGATCACCTGGCCGATCTGGAAGTCGCGCAGCGTGCGGATCATCCAGGGACCGAGCACGAGGCTGATCACGAGCGCGGTCACGCTCGCTGCCGCCGTGCGGAACGTGATGTAGCGCACCACGTTCAGCACGCCGAAGTACGGCTCGAGCGGCAGCAGCACGTCGATCAGCATCAGCTGAACTCCGCCGCGATCGCGTCGGCGACGATATCGGTGCGCGTGCCGCGCGACCCCTTGACCAGCACCAGGTCGCCGGCGCGAATCTCGGCGACAACGGCGGGCGCAGCCGCCGCGCTCGCTTCCACGTAGCGGACCGCCGACGCCGGCATGCCCGCCTCGACGGCGGCTCCGGCCAGCGCGCGCGCGGGTTCGCCGCCGATCGCCACGAGCAGCCGTAATCCCGCCGCGGCAGCCGCGCGCCCCGATTCCCGGTGGAGCGCGATCGACAGGTCCCCGAGCTCGAGCATCTCGCCGACGATCGCCACCTTCCGCGTGATGCGCGTCTCCTTCGCCACGACGTCGAGCGCGCGGACGAGCGCCGCCGGACTCGAGTTGTACGAGTCGTCGATGAGCACGATGGCGGCCGCGATCTCGTCGAGCGACACACCGAATTCGAGCGCGACCGCGATCGCCGCCAGCACGTTGTCGAGATTGCCGCGCCCGACGAGCGGCGTGCTGACGACGCGTTCGCCGGCAGGCGTGCGCACGCGGGCGCGCATCCCGTCGATGCCGAGATCCTGGACGCCGTCCGCTCGCACGTCGGCGTCGGCCGTGGTCCCGAACGTCACGAGCTTCCCGCCGAAGCGCCGCGCCCGCGCCATCACGCGTGGATCGTCAGCGTTCGAGACCAGCACGTGGCCGGCGCCGGCACCCTCGAGAATCTCCGCTTTCGCGTCGGCGATCGCGTCGGGCGAGCCGAAGTACCCGATGTGGGCGTTGCCGACGTTCGTCCATACACGCACCTCGGGCTCGGCGATCGCCACGAGCGTGCTGATCTCGCCGGGATGGTTCATCCCCAGCTCCATCACCGCGACGTCAGGCCCCTCGCGCAGCTGCATGAGCGAAAGCGGCAATCCGATGTGGTTGTTCAGATTTCCCTTGTTCTTCACGACGCGGAAGCGCACCGAGAGGAACTCCGCAATCGCTTCCTTCGTCGTCGTCTTCCCCGCGCTCCCGGTAATCGCGACGACACGCGTTCCGCTCGCCACGCGCACCGCGTGCCCGAGGTCCTGGAGCGCCCGCGTGGTGTCATCGACCTCCACGAGCGCACGGTCCCCGGCTGCGCCGTCCCGGTCTTGCGCGAACCCGCGCCGGACGATCGCGCCGACGGCACCGCGGCCGAGCGCCTCCGCGACGAACTCGTGCGCGTCGAACCGGGGGCCCCGGAGCGCGACGAACAGATCGCCCGGCTGCAGCGTCCGCGTGTCGATGCCGACCGTCCGCACCTCCATCTGCGGATCGCCCGTCACGATCCGACCGCCGATCGCGTCGGCGACCCACCGCAGCGTAAGGTGCAGTTCCTCACCCAACCCGCAACCTGTCGCGCCGCGCCCGAAGCGCTTCCCGCGCGACCGCCACATCGTCAAACGGGAGCCGCGTCCCGCCGATCTCCTGGTACTTCTCGTGCCCTTTGCCGGCGACGAGGACCAGATCGCCCGCGGATGCCTCGCGCACGGCGTACAGAATCGCGTCGCGCCGGTCGACGATCGTCAGGACCTCGACATGGCGCTGCCGCGCCTCCTGCTGCGCGCCGAGGTTGATCTCGTCGAGAATCCGCTGCGGGTCTTCCGACCGCGGGTTGTCCGACGTGACGACGGCGACGTCGCTGAGGCGAGCGGCGACCATGCCCATGAGCGGCCGCTTGCTGCGGTCGCGGTCGCCGCCGGCGCCAAACACCGTGATGAGCCGGCGCGCCGCGAGCGGCCGCGCCGTCTCGAGCAGGTTCCGCAGCGCGTCGTCCGTGTGTGCGTAATCGACGAACACGGTGATGTCGTCGTCCGAAGACGACACCCGCTCGAAGCGACCGGGGACGCCGGGGAGCTGCGCGATCCCGCGCTCGACCGCGTCGAGCGGCAGATCGAGCGCGGTGGTGGCGCTCACCGCGGCGAGGATGTTGTAGATATTCGGCCGTCCAACCAGCGGCGACCTGACGTGCGCGTCGCCCCGCGGCGTGTGGACATCGAACGTGAGCCCCTCGAGCGATACGGCAAACGGCCCCGGCGTGACGTCGGCGTGGCGATTCACGGCGTACGTGACCGGCCGGCGTGCCACCTCGACAATCGCCGCGCCGCGCGGATCGTCGAGATTGACGGCCGCCGGCGCCTCCGGCGGGAGCAGCTCGAACAGGCGGCGCTTGGCAGCGAAGTACTCCTCCATGCTGCCGTGGAAATCGAGGTGGTCGCGCGTCAGGTTCGTGAAGACGCCCGCCGCAAAGTGAATGCCGTCGGCGCGGCGCAGCGCGAGCGCGTGCGACGACACTTCCATCGCGCACGCTCCGCAACCCGCCGCGACCATGTCGTGCATGAACCCCTGCAGTTCGGGCGCCTCGGGCGTCGTCCGCTCCGCCGCGAACTCCCGATCGCCAATCCGGTACATCACCGTGCCCAGCACCCCGCACCTGACGCCCGCGGCCTCGAAGATCGCGGCGACCAGGTAGCTCGTCGTCGTCTTCCCGTTCGTGCCGGTGATGCCGACGACGCGCATCGTCCGGCTCGGGTGGCCGAAGAACTCCGACGCCAGGAGCGCCAGCGCAAGCCGCGCATCCCGAACGACGATCCACGGCGCGGGCGACGGCGCGTCCGGAGCACGCTCGGCCACGACGGCTGCGGCGCCGGCGGCGATCGCCTGCGGCGCAAACGCGGTGCCGTCGGTCTTCAGCCCGCGCAGCGCCACGAACACCCATCCGGGCTCGACACGCCGAGAGTCGTGCGTCACGCCCCGACACGTCACGTCGAGCGCCCGATCGGAGGGCACCTCGATGTGTTCGGCCGCCGAGACCGCGCGCGCGAGCGCCTGCAGCAGCTCCCGCGCGGTCATGGCCCTCCGCCCGGCGTGCCCGCGGTCGCAACCGGCACGGCGGCCTCCCCGTGGCGTTCCAGCCTGAGGGTGGACACCGCGCCCCGCACGATCGCGCTTCCGGGAGGAGGATCCTGGTCGACGACGACGCCCGTGCCGTAGACGCGCGCGTTCAGCCCCAGCTGCGCGAGCATCCGCAGCGCATCGCGGGCACCCAGGCCGCGGAGATCCGGCACCAGCCCGGCCGATGCGGCGGCATCGCCGCCGAGCGTCACGATCGCGGGCACCGTCGCCGGCGCGGGCTGCGGCGGCGCCGTCTGGCGGCGCGCCACGATGATCGGCGGCGCGGGATTGATCGACGGCGGAACACCGTTCAGCCTCAGCGCCTCGGCCGCGATGCGCTGAAAGATCGGCGCCGCGACCGTGCCGCCGTACGGCGGCGCCGCATGCGGCGAGTCGACGACGACCACGATCGCGAACGCCGGCTGGCGCGACGGAACGAAGCCGACAAACGAGACGTTGTACTCGGAGGACGAGTAGCGCCCGTTGACGACCTTCTGTGCCGTGCCGGTCTTGCCCGCCACGGTGAACCCGGCGATCTTCGCGCGGGTGCCGGTGCCGCGATCGACGACCTGCTCCATGATGTCGGTCAGCGCCGCTGCGGTCGCGGGAGAGACGGCGCGGCGGATCACCTTGCGCGGCACGACGGCGCGAGAGCCCCCCGTAATCACCGCGCGCACCACCCTCGGCTCGACGAGCTCGCCGCCGTTGGCGACCGCGCTCACGGCGCCGGCCATCTGCAGCGGCGTCACGCCCACCTGATACCCCATAGACACCGATGCGAGCGCGCTGTCGGTCAGCCGCGCGGCGCTCCAGACGATGCCAGGGCTCTCACCGGGAAAATCGGGCGACGTTCGGCGGCCGAAGCCGAACCGCTGCACGTACGTCCCCATCCGCTCCGGGCCGAGCTGCAGGCCCACCCTGACCGCTCCGACGTTGCTCGACTTGACGATCACATCCGTGAACGTCAGCAGGCCGTAGTTGTGGCCGCGATCCTCGTCGATCACGCGCGATCCGAACTGGATCCGCCCGGGACTCGTCTCGATGGGGCTCTCGGGGCCGAGGAGGTGGTCCTCCAGCGCCGCACTCGCTGTAACGATCTTGAAGGTCGATCCGGGCTCGTACAGATCTTGGACCGCGCGATTGCGCCGCTCGTCGTCCACGTACTCGCGATAGGCGTTCGGATTGAAGGTCGGGCAGTTGGCGAGCGCGAGAATCTCGCCGGTCCGCGGGTCCATCACCACGACCGACCCGCCGGCTGCACCGGCCGACACGACGCCCGCCCGCAGTTCGCGCTCCGCGACGTGCTGCAGGTACTGGTCGATCGTCAGCTCGAGGGTCCCGCCGGCCGTGGGCGGCCGCTCGATGCGGCTGAACGCCTGACGACGCGCGTCGGTCTGGACGAGCACGGTGCCCGGACGCCCTTTGATCAACGAGTCGTAGGTCGCCTCGAGGCCGTTCAGCCCGTTGTTGTCGATGCCGACGTAGCCGAGCACGGGCGCCGCCAGCTCCTTGTTCGGGTAGAAGCGGCGGCTCTCCTTCATGAAGCCGATCCCCTGCAGGCCGAGCGCGGCGACGCGGCGCGCCTCATCGGGGGACACCTGCCGCCGCACGTACGCAAACGCACGACCGCGGCGAATCCGATCGGCGATCGCCTGCCGCTCGCGCGCGTGGCAGTCGTCCAGTGCGTCGCAGAGCGCCGAGGCGGCCTTGGCGGGGTCATTGATGTCGGTCGGCACCGCGTAGATGGACTCGGCGTCGACGCTGTAGGCGAGCACCCGGCCGTTGCGGTCGAGAATGTCACCGCGTTTGGCGGCGGTCTCGATGGTGCGGAGCTGCTGGCGCTCGGCGCGCGAGGTCAGGTCGTCGTGCCGGTTCACCTGCAGGTAGACGAGGCGCGCCTCAATGGCCGCGGACCACGCTGCCAGCCCGAGAGCGGCAACGACGAGCCGGCGCCTGACGACGGTGCGCCACTCGAATGCGGGGTCCCCAGGGCGCGGCGGTTGTGCGCCGGGGTGCAATGCGGTCCTGTCCGCCACTGGCTGCCGTCCCCTCTCGATCGCTAGCGTCGTGCCACGGCCGACTGCGGCGGCGACGGCGGCGGCAGCACGCGCTCGATGACGGAGGCGTCCTGCGGCCCTGGCGTCACCATGTGGAGGCGATCGGTCGCGAGCTGCTCGATCCGGATCGGCGACCGCAGCGTCTCGATCTCGAGCCGCAGATGGCGATTGACCTCGGCCTCCGACGCGCGCTCGCGCTGCATCTGCTCGAGCCGGTATCCGTGCCGCAGCAGCTCGAAGTGCTGCCACGCCCAGAACAACACCACGGCCACCAGAAAGACGCAGATCGCCGCCGTCCGCCACATCTCGCGATGCCGGTCGCGGTCGACTTCGCGGACGATCGGGTTGTTCCGAATGTCCTTCCTGATCGCGTATTCGAACGTCTCTGGAGTCTTCATCGCTGCCTTTCCGCGGCGCGCAGCTTCGCGCTGCGCGCGCGCGGGTTGCGTTCGATTTCGGCCTCGCTCGGCACGGCCGGCCGCTTGGTACGGATGGTCAGGCCGACGTCCCCGCCCGCCTGCAGCGACCGCAGCGTGTGCTTCACGATCCGGTCCTCGAGCGAGTGGAAGGTGATCACGACCATCCGCCCGCCCGGCGCGAGACGCCGCGCCGCCTGCGCGAGAAATGCATCGAGCCCCTCGAGCTCCCGGTTCACCCAGATCCGGATCGCCTGAAACGTCCGCGTCGCCGGGTCGATGCGCGACGGCCCCCGCCGCGGAATCGCGCGCCGGACCAGGTCCGCCAGCTGCCCCGTCGTCCGGACCCCGCCTGCGGATCGCGCCTCCGTGATGGCCCGCGCGATGCGCCTCGCGTAGCGCTCCTCGCCGAACTCGTAGATCACGTCGGCGAGCGTCCGTTCGTCCGCGTGTTCAATCGCCTCGGCCGCCGTCGCCCCGGTCGTGCGATCCATCCGCATGTCGAGCGGCTCGTCGCGACGGAAGCTGAACCCGCGCCCCGGCGCCTCGAGCTGCATCGACGAAACCCCGAGATCTGCGAGGAGCCCGTCGACCGACGCGACGCCGCGCGCGTCGAGCACCTCGTCGATCCGCCGGTAATCGCTGTGGACCAGCTCCGCGCGCGACCCGAACGGCTCGAGCGCCGCCTCCGCCTGCGCCAGCGCGTCGGGATCGCGATCGAGGCCGATGAGCCGCGTCGCCCCCGTTTCGAGAATCGCCCGCGCGTGCCCGCCACCCCCGACGGTGCAGTCGACGAAGAGACCGCCGCGCGCCGGCGCCAGGTGTTCGAGCACCTCCGTAACCATGACGGGCTCGTGCATCCCCGGCTCACGTCACAAATCACAAGTCAGAAATCACAAATCACAAATCGCAAGTCAGATCCCGTGTTCCGCCAGCCCGAGACCATCGTCGTCGGTCCACGGCTCGCGTTGGAGCTTGTGGAGGAACCGTTCTTCGTTCCAGACCTCGAGATAATCGATGCGCCCGAACACGCGAACGTCGCCGACGATGGCGGCGCTGTCGCGCAGGTGCGCCGGGATGACGACGCGCCCCTGCGCGTCGAGCTCGCCGGTCTGGCCGTAGTAGTTCACGCGATCGAGGAACTTGAGGCGCGACGGGTGGTTGGCCGGCATCTGCAGCAGCTTGCGCTCGATGGCGAGCCACGTCGGGAGCGGGTAGATACGGACACACTCCCCCGTCAGGCTCGTCACGAAGACGTCGGCCCCATGCTGGTCCTGAATGACCCCCCGAAATATCGTGGGCACCTTCAGCCGGCCTTTGTCGTCGATGCGGGCCGGGGAGCTGCCTCGCAGGCCTCTTTGCTCCACTTTGCTCCACAAAAATCCACACGGATAGTAAGTCTGGCGCGCGAACGATGTCAACCGATAACCCACTCACAAATCTGGAGTTGCGCCAAATTTTCGCCAGAGTTTCGCGACCTCGAGCGCGTCCGTCTATGGGGTCAGACCCCGATCGGGACCTTCACCGGGGTCAGAGCCCGGTGAAGGAGGGGACTCGAGGTGGCGTGCTAGGCTGCCAGTTCATGCTTCATGCGGCGCTGATTGGCTTCCCCTCGAGCGGCACGTCGACGCTCTTCCAGCTCATGACCAGCGCGAAGGAGGCTCCCCGGGGCAAGGGAGACGTCAGCATCGGCATCTCGAGAGTGCCGGACCCGCGGCTGGACGTGCTGACCGCGATGTACAACCCGCGGAAACGCGTACCGGCGACAGTTGAATTCACCGACTTGATCGCGCCGACGCGCACGGGCGCGCAGGCGCTCGTCGACGTGGCCGGCTACAAGAACGCGGATGCGCTCGTGCACGTCGTCCGCGCGTTCGGAAGTCCTGCGGTGCCGCATCCGTCCGGCTCGGTCGATCCCGCGCGCGACGCGCAGGCGATGGAGAACGAGCTCGTCCTGGCCGATCTCGCCGTGACCGAGCGGCGCCTCGAACGCCTCGAGAAGGACATCAAGAAGATCCACACCGCGGAGCTCAAACAGGAGCGCGATCTCGTGCAGCGGTGCCGTGCCGCGCTCGAGGAAGGACGGCCGCTGCGCGCGCTGGAGCTGACGGGCGACGATCTCAAGCGGCTGCGCGGATTCCAGTTCCTCTCGGCCAAGCCGCTCCTGCTCGTCATCAATCTGGAAGAGGCCGATGTCGCGTCGATCGGCGGACGCGTGGAGAAGGCGGCCGCGCACACCGGCCTGACATCGTTCCTGGCACGCGCCGCCACGGGCGCGGTGGCCCTGTGCGCGACCATCGAGCTCGAGATCGCGCAGCTCGAGCCGGCAGAAGCGGCCGCCTTCCTCGCGGATCTGGGCCTGACCACTTCGGGGCTCGATCGCGTGATTCGCGCGACGTACGACCTGCTCGGCTACATCTCGTTCTTCACCGTCGGCGAGGACGAATGCCGCGCCTGGTCGATTGCGCGCGGCACGAGCGCACAAGTTGCGGCCGGCGAGATCCACACCGACATCGAGCGCGGGTTCATCCGCGCCGAGGTGATCCCCTACGACGCGCTCGTCGCGCGCGGCTCGATGGCGGCGTGCCGCGAGCACGGCGAAGTGCGCCTCGAGGGGAAGGAGTACGTCGTCCAGGACGGCGATATCATCAACTTCCGCTTTGCCACCTGACACGCCCATCCGCCGGATTGTGGTCGCCGACGCCCAGGTTCCCTTCGTCGAAGGCGGAGCGGAGCTGCACGTCAGGGGTCTCGTCGAGCAATTGCGTCGGCGCGGCTATGACGTGGACAAGGTCGCCGTTCCGTTCCGGGCGCATCCGAAATCGGAGCTCCTCGCGCAGGCCGCGGCGTGGCGGCTGCTCGATCTGTCGGTCAGCAACGCACAGCCGGTCGACCTGCTGATCGCGACGCGGTTTCCGAGCTATTTCGCGCGGCATCCGCGCAAGGTCGCGTGGGTGATCCACCAGCATCGCGCCGCGTACGAGCTGTGCGGCACCCCGTACAGCGATTTCGACCATACCGAGGCGGACGTCGGCCTCCGCCGGCGCCTCATCGAGCTCGATCGGCTCGTCCTGGGCGAGTGCCGGCGCGTGTTCGCGAACGCGCAGAACACGGCGCGGCGCCTCGAGACATTCAACGGCGTTCGGGCGCAGCCGCTCTATCACCCGCCGCCGCTCGCGGATCGCCTGCACGCCGGCGAGTACGGCGAGTACGCGCTCGTCGTCGGGCGACTCGAAGCCGTCAAGCGCGCCGACCTGGCGATCCGCGCCATGCGCCATGTCCCTCCGCCGCTCCGTTTGATCGTCGTGGGCGAGGGATCGCAGCGGCGCCTCGCCGAGCAGGCGGCTGCCGACGCGGGTGTGGCCGATCGGATCGTCTTCGCCGGGAGTCCGACGGCCGACGATCTCGTGCAGCTGTACGCCGGCGCGCTCGCAGTGATTTACGCGCCGTTCGACGAGGACTACGGCTACGTCACGCTCGAAGCGTTCCTGAGCAGCAAGCCGGTCGTCACCGCCACCGACTCGGGCGGGACGCTCGAGTTCGTCCGCGACGGCGAAAACGGGTGCGTCTGTCTTCCGGAGCCGGAGGCGATCGGCGGGGCGATCTCGCGGCTTGCCGCCGACCGTGCGCTCGTGCGGCAGCTTGGCGAGCGCGGCCGCGCGCGCGCCGCGCAGGTGACGTGGGACGGCGTCGTGGAGCAGCTGGTTGGCTGACGCCTCGCTCGTCTCCGTCGTGATCCCTGCGCTCGACGAGGCCGCGACGATCGGCGACGTCGTCACCAGGCTGCGCGCCGCCGCGTCCTGGCGCGAGGTGCTGGTCGTCGACGACGGGTCGAGCGATCGGACGGCGGAGCTGGCGCAACACGCCGGGGCGCGGGTCATCCGTCATCCGTACACGAAGGGCAACGGTGCCGCGGTCAAGAGCGGCATCCGGCAGGCCGCCGGCGAGTTCGTGTTGATCATCGATGCCGACGGGCAGCATCCGCCCGACGCCGCGCTGCGGCTCACGGCGCGACTGGGCGAATACGATCTCGTCGTCGGTGCACGCCCGGCGGCCGATCACGCCTCGATGGGGCGCCGCCTCGGCAACGCGCTGCTCAACGCGCTGGCAAGCTATCTGACGGGCCGCCCGATTGCCGATCTCACCTCCGGCTTTCGCGCCGCGCGCCGGGAATGCCTCCGCGAATTCCTTCACCTGCTGCCCAACGGCTTCTCGACGCCGACCACGACCACGCTGGCCTTCATCCGCGCCGGCTACAGCGTGGCGTTCGAGCCGGTCGGCACGGCACGGCGTGTCGGCCGGTCGAAGATTCACTTCACGCGCGACGGTGCGACGTTTCTCCTGATCGTGCTGAAGATCGTCACGCTCTTCAGCCCGCTGCGGATCTTCCTGCCGATCAGCCTCGTGTCGTTGGGCGTCGGCGCGGTGTACGGCGTCTGGAACGCCGTCGCGTACGGACGCATCCCGAACGGCGCCGTGGTGCTCATCCTGTTTGCGGCGCTCGTGTTCCTCGTGGGGCTCGTCTCGGAGCAGGTGGCGTCGCTCCGCTTCGAGCGCACCGCTGACCGATGAGCGAGATGCGACCGTTCGTCATCGTGCCGACGTACAACGAGCGCGACAACCTTCCGCCGCTGGCGGGCGCGCTGCTCCGCGTCCCCGACCTGCGTGTGCTCGTCGTCGATGACGGATCGCCGGACGGGACGGGAGAGGTTGCGGACAGGCTCGCGCGCGAGAGCCGCGGACGGCTGTCGGTGCTGCACCGGACGGGCGCGCGTGGACTCGGCCGGTCGTACATTGCGGGCATCCGCCACGCGCTGGCGACCGACGCCACGACGATCTGCCAGATGGACGGCGACCTTTCGCACGATCCGGCGGACGTGCCGCGGCTGCTCGAGCGGATGGCTGATGCCGACCTCGTGATCGGCTCGCGCTACGTGCCCGGCGGCCGCATCGAGAATTGGCCGCGGCGTCGGCTGGCGCTGAGCAGCTTTGCGAACCGATACGTGCGGGCGATCACGGGTCTTCGAATCAAGGACTGTACGAGCGGGTTTCGCTGCTGGCGGCGCGAAGCGGTCGAACGGCTGCCGCTCGACCGCGTGACGTCGGACGGGTATGCCTTTCTGGTGGAGCTCGTGTGGGAAGCGGCATCGGCCGGCTGCCGCGTCGCCGAAGTACCGATCACGTTCGTCGAGCGCCGGCACGGCGCCTCGAAGCTCTCGTCGCGCGTCATCCTGGAGTCGGCGCTGCTTCCATGGCGGCTCGTGCTACGATCGTGACCTTTCACATGCAGGCGCGTGAGCAGTCCCGTCCGCCCAGTCTGAGTGTGTTCTTTCCCGCCTACAACGATGGCGGTACGATCGCGAGCCTCGTCATTCGCGCCGTGCAGGTCGCGTCGCAGCTCACGCCCGACTACGAGGTCATCGTCGTGAACGACGGCAGCGCGGACGCGACGCGGGCGATCGCCGACGAGCTCGCGCGCACCTATCCGCACGTGCGGGCGATTCATCACGCGCGCAACCGCGGCTACGGTGGGGCGCTGCGTACCGGCTTTGCGGCCGCGACCAAGGACCTCATCGCGTACACCGACGGCGACGCCCAGTACGATCCGGCCGAAATCGAAGTGCTCTGGAACCGGCTCACGCCGGATGTGGACGTCGTGACCGGGTACAAGATCAGCCGGTCCGATCCCGCGCACCGCATCGTCATCGGACGCATCTATCACCACACCGTGAAGCTTCTCTTCCGGCTGCGGGTTCGCGACGTCGACTGCGATTTCCGCCTGATCCGGCGCGAGGTCTTCAACCGCGTGAAGCTGGAACGCGACACGGGCGTCATCTGCCTCGAGATGATGCGGAAGATCCAGGACGCCGGCGTCTCGGTCGCGGAAGTTCCGGTGCACCACTACCACCGCACGCACGGGCGCTCGCAGTTCTTCAATTTCCGCCGCGTCTTCTGGACCGGGATCGACGTCCTGAAGCTCTGGGTGCAGCTGGTGGTGCTCGGCGGCGGACGTCAGAACGCGCCGGTGCTGTTCCGCAATCCGACGATCGGCCGCGCGGTGCCGCCCGACTCGCTGGAAGCACCCCACGGCGCCGGAGCCGCGCAGGTGGGTCCCCGCCTGGAGCGATGAGTCCCGCCGCGCGCCCGATCGACGAGTACCGCGCCTTCTACCGCGACCGCCGCGTGATGATCACCGGCGGGCTCGGCTTCATCGGCAGCACCGTGGCGCATCACCTCGTAGCACTCGGGGCCAAGGTGCTCATCGTCGATTCACTCATCCCCGAATACGGCGGGAACCTGTTCAACATCGCCGGCATCGAGGATCGCGTCCGCGTCAACGTCGCAGACGTGCGCCAGCAGAGCACGATGAACTACCTGGTGCGCGGTCAGGATGTCATCTTCAATCTCGCGGGCCAGGTCAGCCACATCGACAGCATGCAGGATCCCTACACCGATCTGGAGATCAACACGCGCGCCCAGCTCTTCATCCTCGAGGCGTGTCGGCGGTACAACCCGTCGGTGAAGGTCGTATTCGCCGGGACGCGGCAGGTGTACGGCCGCCCCGATACGCTGCCGGTGACGGAGCAGCACCTGGTGCGGCCGACCGACGTCAACGGCATCAACAAGGCGGCGGGCGAGTATTACCATCTGGTGTACAACAACGTGTTCGGCATCCGCGCCTGTTCGCTGCGCCTCACCAACGTGTACGGCCCGCGGCAGCTCATCATGCACAACCGGCAGGGATTCATTGCGTGGTTCATCCGTCTCGCGCTCGAGGACCGCGAGATTCAGATCTACGGTGACGGCTCGCAGCTCCGCGACTTCGTCTACGTCGACGATGCCGCCGACGCGTTCCTGCGCGCAGGGGCGATCGACGGGTCGAACGGGGAGGTCTTCAACGTCGGCGGCATGGAGCCGATCGCGCACCGCGACGTGGTGGAGCTGCTCATCTCGATTGCCGGGACCGGCCGCTACCGCTTCGTCGAGTGGCCGCCGGAGAAGAAGGCGATCGACATCGGCGATTTCTACGCCGACTCATCGCGCATCCGCTGCACGCTCGGGTGGCAGCCGGCCACCCCGCTGGCCACAGGCTTCCGGCGCACGGTCGAGTACTACCGGGCCCATCTGCACCACTACCTGCCGGCCGCCGACTCACCGGTGAGCGCGCTGTGAGAGCGTTGATCACCGGCGGCGCGGGCTTCATCGGCTCGCATCTGGCTGAACGGGTGCTCGCGCTCGGGCACGAAGTGCTCGCGCTCGACAACCTGTCGACCGGGTCGATCGACAACATCGCCCACCTCAAGTCCGACAAGCGCTTCTCGTACGCGATCGATTCCGTCACGAACGAGCCGCTCCTGGCCGAGATGATCGACCGCAGCGACGTCATCTACCACCTGGCTGCGGCGGTCGGCGTCAAGCTGATCGTCGAGCAGCCGGTCCACACGATCGAGACCAACGTGCACGGCACCGAAGTGGTGCTCAAGCACGCCAACAAGAAGAAGAAGCTCGTGGTGATCGCCTCGACCTCGGAGGTGTACGGCAAGAGCCACGAGGTGCCGTTCCGCGAGGCGGCCGACGTGACGCTCGGGCCCTCGAGCAAGCACCGCTGGGCCTATGCCTGCAGCAAGCTGATCGACGAGTTCCTCGCGCTGGCCTACTGGAAGGAGAAGAAGCTGCCGGTCGTCATCGCGCGGCTGTTCAACACGGTGGGGCCGCGCCAGACCGGCCAGTACGGGATGGTGCTGCCGACGTTCGTCCGCCAGGCGCTCGCCGGGCACCCCCTGACGGTGTTCGGCGACGGCACCCAGTCGCGCAGCTTCACCTACGTCAGCGACGTGGTCGGCGCGCTCGTGGCCCTGGCCGGCGAGCCGCGCGCCGTTGGCCAGGTGTTCAACATCGGGAACGTCGGCGAGATCTCGATTCGCGACCTGGCGGCCAAGGTCGTCGCCGCCACCCACAGCGCGTCGCCAATCGAGTTCATCCCGTACGACCAGGCCTACGAGGCAGGCTTCGAGGACATGCCGCGCCGGCTGCCCGACCTCTCCAAGCTGCGCACCCTGATCGGCTACGAGCCGAAGGTGGCGCTCGACGAGATCATCTGCCGGGTCGTCGAGTATTTCCGGAACTCCTGACGCGACGGGTTCGAGCCGAGACTACAATAGAAGGAATGGCTCGGGTGACTTCCCTCGCCGCCGCCGTGCTGCTGGTCGCCGTCGCGGCGTCCGCGCAGCAGCCGGGGTCCCCGCCGCGCGTTTCTCAGCGCGGTGGGGTGGAGCAGCCCGTCCAGCTGCAGTTTCAGGACGGCCGCGTGACGCTGCGCGTGCAGAACGCGCCCGTCCGGGCGATTCTTGCGGAGTGGGCGCGCCTGGGCGGCGCCACCATCGTGAACGGGGACAAAGTTGCGGGCCCGCCGCTCACGCTGGAACTGACCGGTGTGCCGGAGCGGCAGGCGCTCGACGTCGTCCTGCGGAGCGTCGCCGGCTACATGCTCGCGCCGCGCCGCGCCGGTGCGACCGGCGCGTCGGCGTTCGATCGCATCATGATCCTGCCGACCAGCGTCGCGCCCCGGAACCCGCCGCCGGCACCGGCCGCCGCCACCGCACCGCGTCCATCGCCCCTGCTGCCGCGTCCGCCGGTCATCGCCCGTCCACCGGAACCCGCGCTCGTGGAACAGCCAGGCGATGCTGCGGAACCGGACGAGGCCGTCGCCGACGCGGCGTCGCCGTCCGATCCGACGGTGGCGCCCGTGCCCGGCCAGCCGCGCGTTTTGCCGCGGCCGCTCGTGCGTCCGCCCGTGATGCCGCCCGGCGGCATCGGTGCCGAGATCGTCCCCGAACAGGAAGAACCCGAAGTCGCGCAACCGGGCATGCAGCCGGCCGTCGTCCCCACGCCGTCGAATCCGTTCGGCATCCCGGCCGGTTCCTCGACGACGCCCGGCGTGATCGCGCCCGCGCCGCGGCAGCAGCAGCAGCCGAACCGCGTACAATAAACGCGCGCCCGTTCGCTTCGCTCGGTTGTCGCCGCGTGAACGACGCTCTTCGTCATGTCAGAGATTGATCGTTTCAAGCCCGACGATCGACGAGGTGTCGATACGCTGTACCGCCGCACGCACGGTCCCGATGCCGCCGAGGCGAACAGGCTCCGGTGGGACTGGCAGCACCGCCGCAATCCGTACAATTCGACGGGACAGCCTGGCATCTGGGTGGCGCGCGAAGGCCCGACGGTCGTCGGGCAGTATCCGACGCTGCCGGTGCGAATCTCGCTCAAGGGGCTCGAAGTCGACGGGGCGTGGGGCACCGGCGCGCTCGTCACGCCCGAGCGCGACAGCCAGGGGCTGGATGAGGCGCTCGTTCGCGCGTGGGATCGCAACACCGGCGCCGTGCTCACGCTCGGCACGGCGGGCGACGGCCGGGGGCTGCTCGAACGGCTGCACTGGCCGCCCGCCCACGTGCTGCCCTGTCTGGTGAAACCGCTGACAAGGCGGGCCGTCCGTCTGCCGAACTGGCCGATGCCGCTCAACCGGCTCGTGTCGGCGGTGACGCACCCGATCATCCAGATCGTCGCCCGCTCACGCCCGCTCCGGGCCGAGTGTGAGCCGATCCGCCGCTTCGATGTGGAGTTCACGCGGCTGTGGGAGCGGCTCGCGCCGAAGTTCGACCTGGCGGTGCGCCGTGACGCGCCATACCTGAACTGGCGATACATCGAGCCGCCGCACGTGCGCTACTCGGTCGTGGCGCTGCGGCGCCAGGGCGACCTGCACGGATACGCCGTCTACCGCCATCGCCATGAGCCGCTCGGCCGGGTCACGATGCTCGTCGACTTTCTGGTCGATCCAGACGACGTATCGGGGCTGAAGACGCTGCTGCGATGGGTCGACCGCGCCGCGCGCGCCGAGGATGCCGACAAGGTGCGCTGCTACGTGATGCACGGCGCGTTCCGGCGCGTGCTCCGCCGCAACGGCTACTTCAACGTGAAGTCGTCGCTCGAGGTGAACGTCAAGATCAACACGGTGCAGGTGCCGAAGGGGTTCTATGACGAGACCGACGGCTGGCACATCACCTACGGCGATTCGGATCAGGATCACTGATGCCGGGCCCGAAAGGACCGGCCTACGGGCTATGACACTTACCGAAAAGGTGAACGCCGACATCGCCACCGCGATGAAAGCGAAGGATTCGGCGCGGCTCTCGGCGCTCCGCATGATGAAAGCGGCCATCATGAACAAGGAGGTCGAGAAAGGACGCGGGCTGGACGACTCCGAGGTGGTGCAGGTGGTCACCTCGCTCGTCAAGCAGCGGCGCGACTCGATCGAGCAGTTCGCCAAGGCAGGCCGGACCGATCTGGTCGACAAGGAGTCGGGTGAAATCACGGTGCTCGAGGCGTACCTGCCGCCCGCCGCCACGCCTGAAGAGATCGACGCGGCCATCGCTGCGGCGATCGCGGAAACGGGCGCCGCCTCGCCCAGGGACATCGGCAAGGTGATGAAGGCCGTCATGCCGAAGCTCGCCGGCAAGACTGCGGACGGCCGCGCGGTCAACGAAGCCGTCCGGCGCAAGCTTGGCGCCTAGCTCCTCCGCCTCTTCCTCAGCCACGCTCGCGCGCTCCGCCGCCTCTGCCGGCGCGGCGACGATGACGAGCCGCATTCTGGGGGTCGTCCGCGAGCAGGTCCTGGCGGCGCTCTTCGGCGCCGGCAACGCCATGGACGCGTACAACGTCGCGTACCGGATCCCGAACCTCGTACGTGATCTCTTTGCCGAAGGCGCGATGAGCAGCGCGTTCGTCCCGACCTTCACGCGCCATCTCACGACCCAGGGCACGCAGTCCGCGTGGCGGCTGGCCAACTACGTGATGAACGGGCTCATCGTGATCACGCTCCTGCTGGTCGCCGCCGGGATGCTCTTCGCCGAGCCGCTGGTGGATCTGTTCGCGGGCGCGTACCGCAGCGTGCCCGGCAAGCTCGAGCTCACGGTCTTCCTCACCCGCCTCATGCTGCCGTTCCTGACCTTCGTCGCGCTCGCCGCGGCGTGCATGGGGATGCTCAACTCGCTGCATCGGTTCTTCATTCCGGCGCTGTCGCCGGCCATGTACAACGTCGCGACGATCAGCTGCGCGCTGCTGCTCGTCCCGGTGGCGCCCAGTTTCGGGCTGGAGCCGATCACGGCCGTCGCATTCGGCACGCTGCTCGGCGGCGTGGCGCAGCTCGCGCTGCAGTGGCCCGTGCTGCGGCGCGAGGGGTTTTCGTACCGCCCGGTGCTCGACTGGCACGACGAAGGGCTCCGCCGCGTGCTGGTGCTCATGGGACCGGGCACCATCGGGCTCGCCGCCACACAGGTCAACGTCTTCGTGAACACCGTGCTGGCCACCGGCCAGGGCACGGGCGCCGTGTCGTGGCTCAATTACGCGTTCCGACTGATTCGCGCCACGCCGCGCTCGACGAAGAGTCGCGGGTACGCGCCACCGTGGCCGACGGTCTGACGCTGATGCTGATGCTGAACGTCCCCGCAACGGTCGGGCTCGTCGCGCTCGCGACGCCGATCGTGCGCGTCATCTTCGAGCGCGCCGCGTTCACGGCAGCGGATACCGCCGCGACCGCAGCCGCGCTGCAATTCTACGCGATCGGCCTGGTCGGCTATTCGGTGGTCCGCATCGCCTCCCCCGTGTTCTACGCGCTCGGGCAGAACCGCACGCCGGTCTTCATCAGCGTCGCCACGGTGCTCGTCAACGCGGCGCTCAACGTCGCGCTGGTCCGGGTCATGGGGTACCGCGGTCTGGCGCTCGGCACCTCGATCGCGGCGCTGTTCAATGCGACGATCCTGATGGTGCTGCTGCGGCGGCGCCTCGAGGGGATCGAGGGGCGGCGGGTTGCCAGTGCGTTCGTGCGTATCGCGGCCGCGTCGGCACTGATGGCGGCCGCCGCGATCGCGGGCGAAGCAGCGGGAATGCGGTGGCTGCCGGGGGGCGGGCTGCTCCCGCAGATGGCGCGGCTCGGGCTCGCCATCGGCGTGGCGCTCGCGGTGCTTGCCGCCTCCGCGCACGCGCTGCACATCCGGGAGTTCCGCGATGGGCTCGCGATGGTGGCTCGCAGGATCCGCCGATGACGAGCCGTGGCCCCTTTTCGTTCGGGCTGCATCCGACCGTGCGGCTCCTCGCCTCCACGCACTTCATCGTGGACGGCTTCGGCAACATCTACGCGCCGCTGCTGCCGCTGCTCATTCCGCACCTGCATCTCTCGCTGGCGGCCGCCGGGACGCTGCAGATGTGCTTTCAGCTCGCCAACTCGGTGGCGCAGCTCGGCTTCGGCCATATCGCCGACCGGTGGCGGCCGCGCGCGCTGGTGGTGACCGGACCGATCATCACGGTCATCGGGCTCGCGTTGATCGGCCTCGCGCCGTCGGCGCTGGTGCTCGCGGTGATCCTGGTCGGCGGCGGGCTGGGCGGTGCCGCGTTTCATCCGCCCGCCGCCGCGCTCGTCCACCGCGTGAGCGGCGCGCGGAAGGCGTCGGCGATGTCGTTCCACCTCACCGGCGGCGCGCTCGGGTTCGCCCTCGGCCCGGTACTTTTCGCCCCCTTTGCCGAGCGCTTCGGCCTGCACTGGACGCCGGTGCTCATGCTGCCGGCGCTCGGTCTGCTGGCGGTGCTGCTGCCGCGCGTGCCGCCGATCGCGCTCGCCGCCGCCCACGGCGAGTCGGGCGGCTTCGGAGCGCTCCGGCCCTATCGGAAGCCGCTGACGCTGCTCTACCTCGTCGTCGTGCTGCGCACGCTCGCATCGCTCAGCTTCGCCACGTTCATCCCGGTTATGCTGACGCGGCGCGGCATGTCGGTTTCGGAAGCGGGCACCGCCATGGCAATCTATCTCGTGGCCAGCAGCGTCGGTGGATTTCTGGGAGGGCCCGTCGCCGACCGCCTCGGGCCGCGCAACGTCATCCTGTGGTCGCTCGTGAGCGCCGTCCCATTCCTGGCGATTGGACCGACGCAGACGGGCTGGGTCTTCGTCGCGCTCGTCTCGGTCGGCGGCTTCCTGCTGCAGTCGACGCTGCCGGTGAACGTCACGTTTGGCCAGATGATCGCCCCGATCAGCGCGGCCACCGTGTCGTCGCTGATGATGGGCTTCGGGTGGGGCATGGGCGGGCTCAGCGTGCCGTTCGTCGGCATGCTGGCCGATCGCATCGGAATCGAACGCGCGCTGGGCGTCATGGCATTCACGCCGCTCATCGCCGCGTTGTGCACGCTGCCGCTGCCGCGCGGTAAACTCGGGCACACGCCGGCCCAGGCGGTCGACGTGGGAACGGCCGAGAGCACGGGTACAGATGTTGCTCGATAGGCTGGGGTTGGACCAGACTGGATACTGATGGCGCGCTATCCCGCCACGTCGACGTTCGCCTACTCCTTCGGGCCGGGGCCGGTCACGCCGGCGATCAAGGCGCTGATTGCCGCCAACGTGGCGGCATTTCTCGTGGCGCTCGTCGTCCCGGCCGTTACCCGCTTCCTGGGCCTGCGCCCCGCCGATGTGATCGGGCAGCTGTACCTCTGGCAGCCGCTCACCTACATGTTCCTGCACGGCGGGATCTTCCACATCCTCTTCAACATGCTCGCGCTCTGGATGTTCGGCGTCGAGCTGGAGCGGATGTGGGGCAGCCGGTACTTCCTCAAGTTCTATTTCGTCGCCGGTGTCGGCGCCGCGCTGACGACCCTTGCCGTCTCGTTCGTGCCGGGGCTCGGCAACGAGGTCTACTACGCGCTGACGATCGGCGCCTCGGGTGCGGTGTACGGCGTGCTGCTCGCCTACGCGCTGTACTTCCCGCACCGGCCCATCTACATGTACTTCGTCTTTCCAATCCCGGCGAAGTACTTCGTGATGATCCTCGGGGCGATCTCGCTGCTGGCCTCGATGGGCGGGCCGGGCGGCGGCATCGCGCACACGACGCACCTGGGCGGCCTCGTCGCGGCCTACCTCTACCTGAAGGGCGGCCGCATCCACCTCTTGTCGGAGATCAAGTACCGCTATCTGAAGTGGCGCATCAATCGGATGCGCCGGAAGTTCGACGTCTATTCAGGCGGCCGCGCGGACGACGTCGATCGCCGCGTGCACTGAGCAGTAGGCAGTGGGCAGTAGGCAGTAAGCAGGTAGGGGGCGTTATTTCTTTCTGCCTACTGCCTACTGCCTACTGCCTACTGCCTACTGCCTACTAACGCTCAACGGCAGCCTGGAGCCACCGATCGCCAGGGCGAGCAGACCGCCGAGAACGGGGAACCCGGTGCCGTCGATGAGGAACTCCGGATCGAAGACGAACCCGCGGGCGAGATGAAAGTTCGCCACCATCAGCAGCGCGACCGTCGCCGCCAGACGCGTCCAGAACCCCAGTATGAGCGCCGCCCCTGCCGACAGCTCCGCGACAGGGACGAGGCGCGCGAAGAGCGGCACGGCGGGCATCGCGATCGTCTCGATGTACCACCGGGTGCTCGGCGCGGCATGCTCGCGCCAGCCGGCGAGCCGCGCCGCGAGAATGCCGCTGTCGGCGAGCCACGCAATCTTGTCGACCGCGTTGAACACGAAGAACAGTCCCAGCATGAACGCCAGCACGCGCAGCGCGGCGGTGTACGCGCCCGGCGCCGGCCTGTCTCTCACCACGTTCGCCATCTAGGAGCTGCCCGCGAGCCAGTCCTGACGCACGGGGCTGAACACGTCGAGCTCGAAGGTATCTTCGAGCGCTTCGGCCTGGTGCGGCGTCCACGACGGGATGTGCAGCACCTCTCCCTCACGCACGGTGATCTCTTCGCCGCCGACGAGGAACTTGAGCGCACCCTGCAGGATGTAGGTCATCTGCTCGCTCTCGTGCGCGTGCATCGGCACGAGCGCGCCGCGCTTCAGGTAGATCTGCGCCAGCATCTCGCGCTCGCCGGCCACAATCTTCTGCGACACCATCTCCGTGATCTTGTCGAGCGCGATCTCATCCCAGCGGTGCACGCGGGCGGTGGTCATGACGCTCCCGATAGTGCCATAATTTGCCTCGTATGAAGGCGTCGACCCTGGCGGACGCGCGCGCCGCCACCAAGGGGATTCGGGCAGGCGCGCCCGAGGAACTGACCAGGGACGAGCTGCTGACGGCGTATCGGACGATGCTCCTGTCGCGGAAGATCGACGACAAGGAGATTCAGCTCAAGAACCAGAGCCAGGCGTTCTTCCAGATCAGCGGCGCCGGCCACGAGGCGGTGCTCGTGGCGGCCGGCAACCACCTCCGCGCGGGCTACGACTGGTTCTTCCCGTACTACCGCGATCGCGCGCTCTGCCTCACGCTCGGCATGACGCCGCTCGAGATGTTCCTGGCGTCGGTCGGCGCCAAGGACGACCCGAACTCCGGCGGACGCCAGATGCCGTCGCACTGGGGGCACACGCGCCTCAACATTCCGTCACAGAGCAGCGCCACGACGACGCAGTGCCTGCACGCGGTCGGCTGCGCGGAGGCGTCGCTCATCTACCAGCGGGTCACACAGATCCCCGACCGCGAGTCGCGCTACTACCCGGACGAGGTCACCTACGTGTCGCTCGGCGACGGCGCAACGAGCGAGGGCGAGTTCTGGGAGTCGCTCAACACCGCGTGCACGCGCAAGCTGCCGATCCTCTATCTCATCGAGGACAACGGCTACGCGATCTCCGTTCCGGTCGAAGCGCAGACGCCCGGCGGCGACATCTCACGACTCGTCGAGCACTTCCCCGGCCTGCGGACCTACCGCTGCGACGGCACCGACTATCTCGCCAGCTACAGGACGCTCGGCAATGCGGTGGCGCACGTCCGCAGCCGCCAGGGGCCGGCGCTCGTGCACGCGACGGTCATCCGGCCGTACTCGCACTCGCTGTCCGACGACGAGAAGCTGTACAAGACGGCGGCGGAACGCGAAGCCGAAGCGCGGCGCGATCCGCTGTTCCGGATGCGCCACCTGCTCAAGTCGGAAGGACTCGCCACCGACGAGGATCTGGCCGACATCCTCGCCGCGGTCGAGCGCGAGGTGAATGCGGCCGCCGAACAGGCGCTCGCGGCGCCGAAGCCGGAACCGGAAGAGGCGGCGCTGTACGTCTTCTCGCCGGACGTCGACCCCACCTCCGACGCGTTTGCCACCGAGCCGCAGCCTGTGGGCGGTCCCGAGACGATGGTCGGCGCCATCAACGCGACCCTGCGCGACGAGATGGCGCGGGATCCGCGGATCGTCGTCTTCGGCGAGGACGTGGCCGACGCGACGCGTGAGGAAGTGCTCGCCAGCGTGGCGGGCAAGGGCGGCGTCTTCAAGGTGACGCACGGGCTGCAGCGGCTCTACGGCAGCGATCGGGTGTTCAACTCGCCGCTCGCCGAGGCGAACATCATCGGCCGCGCGGCCGGCATGGCGCTGCGCCGCCTGAAGCCGGTCGTCGAGATCCAGTTCTTCGACTACATCTGGCCCGCGTTCATGCAGCTCCGCGACGAGGTGAGCATGATGCGGTACCGGTCGAGCAATCACTGGTCGTGTCCGCTCGTCGTCCGCGTGCCGATCGGCGGCTACCTGCGCGGCGGCGCGCCGTATCACAGCCAGTCCGGCGTCGCGCTCTTCGCGCACTCGCCCGGCATCCGGATCGCGTTCCCGTCGACCGCGCAGGATGCGGCGGGGCTCCTGCGGACGGCGATCCGCTGCGACGACCCGGTGCTCTTCCTGGAGCACAAGCACCTCTACCGGCAGCCGTACAACAAGGCGCCCTCTCCCGGGCCCGACTACATGATCCCGTTCGGCAGGGCGGCGGTCGCCCGCGAAGGCAGCGACGTGGTCATCTTCACGTGGGGCGCGCTCGTCCACCGATCGCTGCTGGCGGCGCACCAGGCCGAACGCGCGGGCATCGACGTCGCCGTGATCGATCTGCGCACGATCATTCCGTACGACTGGGAGACGATCGCGGCCTACACGGAAAAGACGAACCGCGTGATCGTCGCGCACGAGGATCAGCTCACGTGCGGATTCGGCGCCGAGATCGCCGCGCGAATCTCCCAGGAGCTGTTCGAGTACCTCGACGCGCCGATTCAGCGCGTGGCGTCGCTCGACTGCCCGGTCGCCTACGCGCCGGTGCTCGAAGAAACGATCCTCCCCGGCGCCGACGACATCCTCGAGGCTATCCGAAAGACCGCCGCCTACTAGAAGCTATGGCCGCCTTCGCCGAGGCTTCGGCGCCCAGGCGTGCCGCGTTGGCGGTGACGGTCCTGGCGCTGATGGCGCCCGGCGCACGCCCGGCCGCGCTCACGTCCGAAGTGCTGCGCTCGGTCGGCGGCCTCCCTCCGCACATCGTCGGGCTGTTCGAGGAGCCGCTGAGCTTTCAGCAGGCGCCCGGCGGCGGCTACTACGTGTTCGATCGCCGCGGCCACACGGTCTACTCCGTCGACGCCGCCAGAACGAACGCCCTCAAGGTCGTCGAGATCGGGCCCGAGGCCGGGCGCATCATCCAGCCGCGCGGGTTCGACACCTCTCCCGCCGGTCCCTTCGTTGTCGCCGATGCGCCTCGAAGCGGCGAGCGCGTGCAGATCTTCGGCGACACCGGCGCGCGGCGTGGCGGCTTCACGCTCCCGGTGCGGGAGCGGACCGCGGCGATCGCGTTCGGGACGCTCGTACTGAACGGGATCGCGTCGATCCAGTACGGCGCGGACAGTCTGCTCATCAGCCATCCCGAGAGCGGCGCACTGATCACGGAATACTCGACGGGAGGCCGGGCGCGGCGCAGCATCGGACGGCTGCGCGCCACCGGCCATGAGGACGACCCCGAGCTGCACCTGGCGCTCAACGTCGGCCTGCCGCTCTTCGATCCGACCGGCGGCTATGTGTACGTCTTCCTCGCCGGCCGCCCGATGTTCCAGAAGTACGATGCTGCCGGCCGGCTGCTGTTCGAGCGCCACATCGAAGGGCCCGAGATCGATCGGTATCTCGCGGCGCTGCCCGATCGCTGGCCGACGCGCCGCGTCGAGGATCGCGAGCTGCCGCTGGTCACCCCCGCGATCCGTGCAGCCGCCGTCGATCCGCGCGGACAGCTCTGGATCTCGCTCATGGAGCCGTCTACGTACGTCTACGACGGGCAGGGCGACAAGGTCCGCAGCGTGCAGTTCAGCGCGGCGGGCATCATCAGTCCCACCAGCCTGTTCTTTACGAAGGACGGCCGGCTGCTCGTGACGCCGGGGTGTTACGAGTTCAAACCATAATTGCTTTCAGCTACTCACCTCACCCGCCGCTTCGGTGATCGCGTCGCTGTGGATGATCTCTCGTTCGCGCTCGAGGCCGGCGAGATCTTCGCGCTGCTCGGACCGAACGGCGCCGGGAAGACCACGACGCTTCGCATGCTGGCGGGACTCATCGAGCCGACATCCGGATTCATTCGCGTCGGCGGCCAGGTGCTCTCGCGGCACGCCGCGCCGCGGCTGCGCGGCCGGATCGGGCTTCTCACCGAGACGCCGGGACTGTGGGAGCGTCTGACGGTTCGACAGAACCTGCTCGTGTATGCGCGGCTGTACCGGTTGTCCGACGCGGCGGCCGCGGTGGACGAAGCGCTCGAGGCGTTCGGCCTGCGCGATCGCGGCCGCGATGCCGCCGTGGAGCTGTCGAAAGGGCTGAAGCAGCGCGTCGCGCTCGCACGCACGCTGCTGCACCGGCCCGACATCGTCCTGCTCGACGAACCGACCGCCGGGCTCGATCCGGAGAGCGCGCGGGACGTGCGCGAGCTGGTGCGGCGGCTGCGCAGCGAGCGGCGGACGATCGTGATCTCCAGCCACAATCTCGACGAGGTGGAGCGGATCGCCGACCGCGTCGGCGTGATGCGCGCCCGCTTTCTGGCGCTCGACACGCCGGCGGCGCTCCATGCCCGGCTCTTCGGCGCACGCGTGCGCGTGAGCCTGCGGCAGCCCGCAGCGGCGTTCGCCGACGTCCTCGCGCGCGCGGGCTTCGCGGATATCCAGGCGCAGGACCGGATGCTCTCGATCGCCGTTGACGATGAGGAAGGCGCGACGCCGACGATCGTCCGGCGGCTGGTGGAGTCAGGGGCCGAGATCGTGTCCGTCATACGCGAGCAGGCGCGGCTCGAGGATGTGTACTTGCGCCTCATGGAGCGTCGGCCATGAGCCGCATGCTCGCGCTGCTCGGCAAGGAGCTGTCGGAACTGCGCCGGAACCCGGCACTCGTCGTCCCGGCGGTGATCGCGGGTGGACTTTCCATGCTGCTGCCGTTCATCGTGGCGATCATCGTGCCGGCAGCGACCGGCGAGCGTCTGTCGGAGTCGAGCGATCTCGAGATCGCGCTCGAGATGTACGGCGATCACCCCGCCCTTCGAGGGCTCGATCCGGAAGCCGCCGTCCAGGCGTGGATCTTCCAGCAGTTTCTCGTGCTGCTCGTCCTGACCCCCGTGGCCGGCGCGATGTCGGTTGCCGCGTACAGCATCGTCGGCGAGAAGCAGGCGCGCACGCTGGAGCCGCTCCTCGCGACGCCATTGACGACGTTCGAGCTCCTGGTCGCCAAGGTGTGCGGCGCGTTCGTGCCGGCGCTCGTCCTGACGGCGGCGACATTCCTGGTGTATGCGGGCGGCGTGATGATGTTCGCGCAGCCCGGCGCCGTGCGCGCGCTGCTCCTTCCGCGGTCGCTCGCCGTCACGTTCGTGCTCGGACCGCTCGCCGCCCTCGCCGCGCTCCAGCTGGCCGTCTGCGTCTCCTCGCGCGTGAACGACGCGCGCAGCGCCCAGCAGATAGGCGCGCTCGTCGTGCTCCCGGTGACCGCCGCCTTCATCCTGCAGATCACAGGCATGTTCCAGCTCACCGGACCGGTCATGGCGGCTGCGGCGCTCGTGCTCGTCGGCGTCAATGCCGCCCTCATGCTCCTGGGCATCCGCCTGTTCCAACGGGAGTCGATTCTGACGCGCTGGAAGTAACATCGGATTGATGGTCATCCGCTCTGTCGCGGTGCTCGGCGCCGGCACGATGGGCGCCCAGATTGCCGCGCATTTCGCCAACGCCGGCGTTCCCGCGCTGCTCCTCGACGTCACCGCCGACGCCGCCAGACAGGGCCTGGAGCGCGCGCGCCGACTGAAGCCGGATCCGTTTTTCACCGCGGACACGTGGAAGCTCATCACGCTCGGCAGCGTCGAAACCGACCTGTCGAAGATCGCAGGCGCCGACTGGATTGTCGAAGCGGTCGTCGAGCAGATCGAGGTGAAGCGGCCGCTTCTCGAGAAGGTCGACGCGGCCAGGCGGCCGGGCTCGATCGTCACCTCCAACACCTCCGGCATTCCGATCGCCGCACTGGCCGAGGGCCGCAGCGGCGACTTCCGGCGGCACTGGCTCGGCACGCATTTCTTCAACCCACCGCGCTACCTGCACCTGCTCGAAGTCATCCCGACATCCGACACCGGCCGCGACGTCGTGAACGCCGTCAGCCACTTTGCCGACCACCGGCTCGGCAAGGGCGTCGTCATGGCGAAGGACTCGCCGGGGTTCATCGGCAACCACATCGGCCTGTACGGGATGATGCGCATCCTGCCGAAGGTCGCCTCCGGCGAGTACACGATCGCGGAAGTCGACGCGATCACGGGCCCGCCGCTGGGTCGGCCGAAGAGCGCCACGCTGCGCACCCTCGATCTGGCCGGCATCGACATCCTCGGGCACGTCGTCCGCGACTTTCGCGCGCGGCTGCCGCGCGAGCGCGAGGTGTGGACGCTGCCGCCGTTTGTCGTGCAGATGCTCGAGCGCGGCATGACCGGAGAGAAGGCGGGCCAGGGC
>JACPCS010000053.1 GCA_016184455.1 Acidobacteriota bacterium | reverse complement strand
GACGACCGCTACACGTTCCGCCGCGTCGAGGCCGATCTGCAGCAGTACCTGCCGCTCCTCCGCGATCGGCGCGTACTGGCGCTGCACGCGCTCGTCTCCGCGTCGGACGCCGACGGCGGGCGCACGATTCCCTTCTACTTCCAGCGAACCCTTGGCGGTCCGGACGACCTGCGCGGCTTCCGCCGTTTCCGGTTCCGCGACACGCACATGCTGCTGCTCCAGGCCGAGTACCGCTGGGAGATCTTCACGGCCGTCGATGGCGCGATCTTCTACGACGCGGGCAAGGTGGCGCCACGCCTCGGGGACCTGACGCTCGGCGACCTCGAATCGGATTACGGCATCGGCTTCCGCTTCGGCACGCGGAACGGCGTCTTCCTGCGCGTGGAGGGCGCCTTCGGGAGCAGCGGGGGCAAGCACTTCATTTTCAGGTTCGGCCATGTGTTCTAAAGCCGCGCCCTACGTGCTTGTCGCGGTGGTCGTGCTGGCGCTGGGTGGCCACGCCGCCGGGCCGAGATTCTTTGCCGACGATCCGATTCAGGCAGACGACGACCGTGCGTTCGATGCCGGGGGCGCGGTGGCAATCGAGGGAAGCAACGCGTGGGACTTCGCCGAGCACACCTTCTTCAAGCCCGGCGATCGGCGCGACATCCGCGCGGTGAACGTCAACACGCTCGACGAGGTGCCCGATTCGACCTGGTTCACGAGTCGCATCGGCCGCCGCTCGATGTCGATCGAGGAGCTCGTCCGCGGGCCGAACCAGTTCGACACGATCGACATCGACGACTGGCCGATCGTGCAGGAAAAGAGCAGTGGCATCACGCCCGGCTACCGCGTGACCGATCCAACCGGACACCTGTATCAGGTGAAGTTCGATCCGCCGGAGCATCCCGAGATGGCAAGCGGCGCCGAGGTCATCGGCGCCGCCATCTACCACGCGCTCGGCTACAACGTCGTCCAGGGATACATCGTGGAGGTCGACCCGGCGAGGATCGTCATCTCACCCAAGGCCACGACGGTGGACATGACGGGCCGGCGCCGGCCCATGCGCCGCGACGACGTCGATCGGATCCTCTCGCGTGCGGCGCGGCTGCCGAACGGCAAGTACCGCGCCACGCTCAGCCGCTTCGCCGACGGACGGCCGCTCGGCTACTTCAAGTACTACGGCACGCGCCCCGACGACCCGAACGACATCCATCCGCACGAGCACCGGCGTGAGCTGCGCGGCAACCGCGTCTTCTCCGCCTGGCTGAACCATGACGACTCGCGCGGCATCAACAGCCTCGACATGCTCGAGGGCCCGAAGGGACGCCAGTACATCCGCCACTACATGTTCGACTTCGGCTCGATCATGGGGAGCGGCAGCACGATGGCGCAGGTGCCGCGCGCCGGCAACGAGTACATCCTCGAGTGGGGCCCGGCGCTGAAGACGCTGGCGACGCTCGGCTTCTACGTGCGGCCGTGGATCCTCGTCGACTACTGGGAGGATGCACGATCGGTCGGCCGCTTCGAGGGCGAGTTCTTCGAACCGGTCACGTGGCGCCCCGAGTATCCGAACCCGGCGTTCGACAACATGCGCGCCGACGACGCCTTCTGGGCGGCGGGCCTCGTGGCGCACTTCTCCGACGAGGCGATCCGGGCCATTGTCGCCAAGGCGCGCTATAGCGAGCCGGGTGCCGCGGAGCACATCGCTGCGACGCTCATCGTGCGGCGCGACAAAGTGCTGCGCGCCTGGCTCACCGGTGTGAACCCCATCGCCGAGCCGCGCATGAGCGCCGAGGGCATCGTCAGCTTCGAGAATGCCGCGGGAGCCGCCGGCGTCGCGGACGCGCCGACGGAGTACGTGCTCACATGGTCGCGGTTCGACAACGCCACCGGCATGAATGTCGGCCAGCCGGTCGAGACACGATCGCCGGCACCGCGCGCGCAGGCGCCGACGCAGATTCTCCAAGGAGGTGAGTTCATAACGGTAGCGGTCCGAACGTTGCATCCGGGCTACGCCGCATGGGAGCTCCCGGTTACGCTGACGTTTCGCCGCACGGGCACAGGGTGGCAGGCGGTCGGTCTGGAGCACGCCGTCCCACCTCGGCTATACTGATTGCTCCTATTTTGCGAACCCCGTCGCGTGTCTCACGCCCCCGCCATACTCTCGCGGCCCTGACTTGCGCAGGCTGTCTGTGCGTGACCGTCTGTTGGCCCGCACCGGCATCCGCCCAGACCACGCCGGCGCCGATGCCGGGCATCGCTGGCCTGTTCGGCCAGGCGGCCGCGGATCTCGGCCGCATGATCTCGGTTGATTCCGGGGTGATCCTCTCGATCGGCGGCGTGGCCGCCGCTGTCGAACACGGAAGCGACCGGGGCCTCAGCGACTCGATGGCGCGCTCCGGGGCACTCAAAGGGATCTTCGGCGTGGGCGACACGCTCGGCGGGGCGCGCGCGCAGACCGCAGGGGCGGTGGCGACGTATGCCCTCGGGCGAGCCACGTCGAATCCGACCGTTGCGCGCATCGGCGCCGACCTTATCCGCGCGCAGTTCGTGACCCAGACCATTACAGGCGCCATCAAGACCGTCGCCGGCCGCACGCGCCCTGACGGCACCCAGTACTCGTTTCCCTCGGGCCACGCGGCCGCGACCTTTGCCACTGCCACCGTGCTGCAGCGTCATCTCGGCTGGAAGGTGGGGATTCCGGCATACGCCGTCGCCAGCTACGTGGCCGCGTCGCGGATTCAGACGCGCCGTCATTTCCTGAGCGACGTCACCTTCGCCGCGGCGATCGGCATCGCCGCCGGACGCACGGTCACCATCGGTCGCGGCAACAACCGGTTCGAGCTCGCCCCGACCGCGGTTCCCGGAGGCGGCGGCATAACCCTGACCTGGACCGGCAAGTCACAAATCGCCAATCACTAATCACCAATAAAAAGGGGCGGGGGTGCGGCTCCCCGCCCCGGCCTGGTCAGTGCCGAGCGACGTCTAGCGCCGAGTGGCTTCGTATATCGAGGCTGCGCCGCCGCCAATCGCCGCACCGATCAGCGCCCCTTTCTTGCCGCCGACGATCCCGCCGACGCCGGCACCAGACGCGGTCGACCCGCCGATAATCAGGGCCGTCTTCGTCCACGGGCGCCGTGGGCTCGTCCGCTCGCGCACGACCACGCGCTCCTGCACCGGCTCGGCCGTGCGATAGACCGTTCGCCTCGGCGCCGGCGACTCGGCCACGAGCACCGGCTCGGCGGCTGGCGGCAGCGCAGTGACGTACCCGTTCGGCACATAGCCGTATCCGACGGGCTTGGCATTCGGCACCTGGATGTACCGTCCGTCCACCGTCTGCACCAGCGCCGGCATTTCAGCAAACGGATTGTCCTGCGCGGCGCGTGTGCCCACCGCGTAGAACGCGACGCCGGAAACGAGCGCCCCAACTGCTGCTGCTGCCATTGGTTTCATACGTGTCGTCTCCTTCACGTCCGTTTCACCCAAGTGCCATGCCGTTCGAGCACAGCGGTATTTCTCTCGCGTTTCTCGGTACTTCCAGCGATGAGTCGCGCCCGCGCGCATACGGCTGTCCTCAACGCAGGTCAGCTGCGCGGACGGTGCGACAATGGCCGCCGATGATCGTTCGCGACGAAGGGACGACGTTCCTGCTCATCACGCAGCCCGAGCACGCGCGGCTGTCGGCCGAGCTCATCGCGGCGGTCGCGAGCGAACCCGCGCTTCGAACGAGGGCGCGCGACACGATCCTCGCCGCCACCCGCGAGCACGACAACGGCTGGGCCGAGGTCGACGCGGAACCGACGATCGACCCGATGGGGCGCCCGCGGGATTTCATGACGGGATCGGCCGCGGTGCGGCGCGAACTCTGGACGCGCGGCATCACACGCGTCGCGAAGATGGATCCGCACGCCGGGGCGCAACCGCTGGCCCGGACCGGAAGAGGCGCTCGAGTACCGAGGCACGATGGACGGAGAGACGCTGCTCGTCTCCCCTGATCCGTTCGGCGGCGCGACCGTCTCCGTTCGCGTGCTGGGACGCCGCATTCCGGCGCGGCGGTATCACGACGATGGGGATCTGCGCAACGCGGTCGCCGCGGCGCCGGGCGTCGTCGTCACCGGCGTGGCACGCGGTCTGTAACGCGGCTGGAACGCAGAATCTGCTAGCATGCGGCTGCATGCCACGTTTCCGCTTGATCCCCCGCGAGGAGCGGTTCTTCGACGATTTCGTCAGCCTGGCCAGCGAGCTCAAGAAAGGCGCCCACCTGCTCAAAGAAATGCTCGCCGGCAGCCAGCCCGACATGCAGAAGACCGATGCCATCAAGGACGTCGAGCACGCCTGCGACAATGTGACCCACGAGATCGTCGTCCGGCTGAATCGGACCTTTGTCACCCCGCTCGATCGGGAGGACATTCATGCGCTCGCCAGCTCGCTCGACGATGTGATGGACTCGATCGACGCGGTCGCGTCGGTGATCCGCCTGTACAAGATCCCGCAGGTGCGCGCCGGCGCGCGCCGCCTCGCCGCGATCATCTGCGAGGCGGTCGATCTGATCCACGAGGCATTGACGAAGCTCGGGCAGCGCGACGGGGTG
>JACPCS010000074.1 GCA_016184455.1 Acidobacteriota bacterium | reverse complement strand
CGGGGCGCGTGTGCCTGACGACGCTGACGAAGGAGTTCTTCATGCCGGGCTTCCTCGAGCGGGATGAAGGCGAGCGCGAGCGGCCGTACGAGAGGTATCTGTGGGACGGCGTCAGCGGCGTGCGTCCGTACCGCGGGTTTGCCGCGACCACGACGGTAGGGGTGTATTGATGTCAAATCCCAAATTCCAACCCCCAGATTCCAAAAGAATCACATTCGTGGGCTTTGGGCTTTGGGATTTGGGCTTTGGGATTTGGGCTTTGGGATTTGAGAATGCTTCATCTTCCAGTACTCCGCTTTGGCGAGCCGTACGAGAGTCTCGACGTCGACGAGGTGGCGCACTTTGCCACCGGCGAGCCGATCGCGGGCGTCGGGCGCGCCAATGGCGGGCTGATCCAGCGCGACATGCGCAAGGCGGCGCGTGCACACGCTGCCGATGGGCGACGGCACCCAGTCGCCCGACCAGTTCGTCCACGCGCAGTCGGCGAGCACGGGCCTGCCCGAACGGATGTGCCGCGCCAACATGAAGAAGAACGCCTTCGTGCTGACGGAGATGCGCACCATTCTCACCTCGCTCACGCGCGGGCTCGAGTTCGAGGTGCTCACGCGGGGCTACGGCGAGGAGCGGCAGGTGCCGATCAGCTACCAGGCACAGAGCCCGGTGCTCGGCCTCGTGCTGCCGTCGAACTCGCCCGGCGTCCACACGCTGTGGCTCCCGATCGTTCCGCTGCAGATCGGGCTGGTGCTCAAGCCCGGCCCGCAGGAGCCGTGGACGCCCTACCGCATGGCCGCGGCGTTCGTCGAGGCGGGAATCCCGCGCGAGACGATCGCCATCTACCCGGGGCAGGCCGACGTGGGCGCCGCCGTGCTCGACAACTGCGCGCGCAGCCTCATCTTCGGCGGCCAGGCCACCGTCGATCGGTATCGCGGCAACCCGCGCGTCCAGGTGCACGGACCGGGGTTCTCGAAGATCGTGCTCGGCGACGATCAGGTCGATCGCTGGGAGCGCTACCTCGACGTCATGGTCGAGAGCGTCTTCCTCAACAGCGGCCGGAGCTGCATCAACTGCTCCGGCATCTGGGCGAGCCGCCACACCCGCGAGATAGCCGATGCGATCGCCACGCGTCTGGCCGACGTGCGCCCTCTCCCTCCGGACGATCCGGACGCGAGCCTGGCCGCATTCACGGTCCCCGGCGTGGCCGAGGCGATCTCGAACGCCATCGACCGCGACGCGCAGGCGCCGGGCGTGACCGACGTCACGGCGAAGTACCGGCCGGGCCCGCGCCTGGTGAAGCACGGACGCGCCGACTACCTGCTGCCGACGGTGCTCCACACGTCGAGCGCCGAGGCGGCCGTGGCCACACAGGAGTACATGTTCCCCTTCGTCACCGTCGTCGAGTGCCCGCAGGAGCGGATGCTCGAGGCGATCGGCCCGACGCTCGTGTGCACCGCGATCACCTGCCACGAGCCGTTCCGGCGCCAGCTCGTCGACGCCGTTCACATCGACCGGCTCAATCTCGGCCCGGTGCCGACCACGCAGCTCAACTGGCTCCAGCCGCACGAGGGGAACATCGTGGAGTTCCTATTCCGCGCGCGGGCGTTTCAGACGGCTCCGCTCGATTGACGTGGCGGGTCCGCCTCCCGACCCGACGCTCCGGCGGGTCTGCCTCGCCTCCGTTCGCTGCGCTCGGCGAGACCCGCCCTACGTAAGACGTACTCCCGACGGATGTAGGCCGGGTCCCACGGCCGGCACGATCGAGCGGCCGCGGACCCGGCGATCACCGTGAGAATCCTCCAGATCACCGCGGGCGCCGCCGGCATGTACTGCGGGAGCTGCACGCGCGACAACGCGCTCGCGCGCGAGCTGCTGCGGCGCGGACACGACGTGACGCTGCAGCCGGTGTATACGCCGACGCGGCCCGACGAGCCGAACGTCAGCCGCGACCGTATCCTCTTTGGCGGCATCAGCGTCTACCTGCAGCAGCACGTCCCGCTCTTTCGCAAGACTCCATGGATCGTCGATCGGTTGTGGGATTCGCCGCGCGTGATCCGCGCGCTCGCCGGCCGTGCCGTCTCGACCGACGCGCGCCTGCTCGGCGACCTGACGATCTCGATGCTGCAGGGCGATCGAGGGGTGCTGCGGAAGGAGTTCGAGAAGCTCGTCGACTGGATCGCGGCCGAGCCGCTCCCCGATGTCATCGACCTGCCGAACTCGCTGCTCATCTCGCTGGCCGATCCGCTCAAGCGGGCGTTCGGCCGCCCGGTCTGCTGCACGCTGCAGGGCGAAGAGCTGTTCCTCGACACGCTGCTGCCGCAGTATCGGGAGCGCGCGATCGGACTCGTTCGCGAGCAGGTGCGGGTCGTCGACCGGTTCATCGCGGTCAGCGACTACTGCGCGCGGTTCATGTCGCGCTACCTGTCCATCCCGCCCGACACGATCTCTGTCGTGCCGCTTGGGATCAACCTCGAGGGCTACGGCCGAAAGCCCGAAGCCCAAGGCCCACAGCCTTTCACCGTCGGCTACTTCGCGCGCGTGGCGCCCGAGAAGGGCCTGCACGTTCTGGCGGACGCGTACGTGCGCTTGCGCCGCCGCAGTGCGGGCATTCCGATGCGGCTCGAGGCGGCGGGGTATCTGGCGCGCGATGGCCGGCCGTACCTGGCGTCGGTGCGCCGCACGCTGGACGAGGCCGGCCTCGGCGCCGAGTTCACCTATCACGGTGAGGTCGATCGCAACGGGAAGCTCGCGTTCCTGCGCGGCCTCGACGTGCTCTCGGTGCCGGCGACCTACGACGAGCCGAAGGGGATGTTCCTGCTCGAGGCGATGGCGAGCGGTGTGCCGGTCGTGCAGCCTCGCCGCGGCAGCTTCACCGAAATCGTCGAGCGCACGGGCGGCGGCCTGCTCGTCGACGCCGATCCCGAGGCGCTGGCCGACGGGCTCCACCGCATCGCGACGACACCGGAACTGGGAGCCGCGCTGGCGGATCGGGGCTTTGCCGGCGTGCGCGCCTGCTACACGATCGCGCAGTCAGTCGATCGATTGCTCGAGGTGTACAAGGGGGTCGGAGGTCATTTATAGAGGACAGTCGAAATCTCGTTCGTTCGACTGTCCTCTATAAATGACCTCCGACCCCATTTTCGGATTTTCGGAGCAATGCTGCAGGTCACCAACGTCAGCAAGGTGTACCCGACGCCGCGTGGTCCGCTCGAGGTGCTGACCAACGTCAGCTTCTCGCTGGCGCCCGGCCAGGCGGCGGCGATGACGGGGCCGTCGGGCAGCGGCAAGACGTCGCTCCTGTGCATGCTGGGCGCGCTCGACGCGCCTTCCTCGGGCACGGTGACGCTCGACGGCCGCGACCCGTTCGCGCTCGCGCCCGACCAGATGGCGGAATTCCGCAACGCGCAGATCGGCTTCGTGTTCCAGGACCACTGTCTGCTGCCGCAGTGCTCGGTGCTCGAGAACGTGCTGGTGCCGACGCTGGTCGCGCGCGGCGGCGATCCCGGCGAGACCATGCGGCTGGCGAGAGCGCTCGTCGAGCAGGTCGGCCTCGCCGACCGGATCGACCATCGGCCGGCCGCGCTCTCGGGTGGGGAGAAGCAGCGCGTCGCCATCGCCCGCGCACTCGTCCGCCAGCCGCGTCTGGTGCTCTGCGACGAGCCGACCGGCAATCTCGATCAGGCGACCGCCGCGTCGGTCGCGGCCCTGCTCCTCGACCTCCATCGCCGTCAGCAGAACATCCTCATCGTGGTCACGCACAGCGAGCGGCTGGCCGCGCAGTTTCCGATACGATTTGAGATCACCGACAGGCGCCTGAGGAGGCTGCCGTGAGCATCGTCAACTCCATCAGAGCCGAGTTCGACCGGTACAAGTCGCTCGCCGAGCGGTCGTTCGCGCAGCTGAACGACGAGGAGCTGTCACAGCCCGGTCCCGGCGGCGGCAACTCGGTCGCGATCATCTGCTGGCACGTCTCGGGCAATCTTCGATCCCGGTTCACCGACTTCCTCAGCACCGACGGCGAGAAGCCCTGGCGCAACCGGGACGAGGAGTTCGAGGGGCGCACGGTCACGCGCACGGAGCTGCTGGCCAAGTGGGAAGGGGGCTGGCGAGCGCTGTACGACGCGCTCGGCGGACTGACCGATGCCGACCTCTCGCGGACCGTCACCATCCGCACGCAGCCGCACGCCGTTCACGAGGCGCTGCACCGCGCGCTCGCGCACATCAGCTACCACGTGGGACAGATCGTCTATCTGGCCAAGGCGTTCCGCGGTGCCAACTGGCAGACGCTGACCATTCCGCCCGGCGCCTCCGAGACGTTCAACGAAGGCATGCGGGCGCAATACAAGCGGCCATGGTAGGGGCGACGCAGGCGTCGCCCCTGCGGCAGCTGCTCGGGATCGAGCTGCCGATCGTTCAGGCGCCCATGGCGGGCGTGCAGGGAAGCGCGCTCGCGATCGCCGTCTCGACGGCCGGCGGGCTCGGTTCGCTGCCGTGCGCGGTGCCCGGACTCGATGACATCCGCTGCGAGGTGGCCGCGATCCGCGCGCAGACCTCGCGCCCCTTCAACGTCCCGGCGGGTCTGCCTCGCCTGCGATCATCCGCTCGGCGAGACCCGGCAGCATGTCGCTTGCGGCCGCCGCCATCGCGCCGCTGCGGGCGGCTGCCGAGCGGCAGGGGCGCAGCGATTTCTCCTCGCTCTGGTGCGGACATCACGCGAGCGGCTGCCGGGAGGTGCCGGCTGCGGTGCTTACGCGGGAGTTGGCCGCGACGGTCCGGGATCCGGGAGGTGGACGCCCGCTCGTTGAGGGAGCACGCGGCGCAGCTCCGTAATGAGCGCGTCGGGCGGGCAGGGTTTGGGGATGAACCAGTCGCAGCCGGCGCTCGTCGCCCGCTGCAGCTCGCCCGAGCCGTCGTGCGCGGTGAGCGCGACGATCGGGATGTGCGCGGTCCGCGCGTCCGCCTTCAGGCGGCGGGTCGCCTCCCATCCGTCGACGATCGGCAGACTCAGATCCATCAGCACGACATCGGGCTGATCGACGGAGGTCGATTCGATCGCGTCGGCGCCGTTGGCCGCCTCGATCACATCGAACCCCGACATCGTCAGATGCTCGACGTACAGCTGCCGGAGATCGTCCTGATCCTCGACGATCAGCACGAGCAGCCGATCGCGATCCGTGTCGCGATGCACCTCGGCTGTGGCCGTCATCCCTGAAAATTATCCCACGGCGGGTCTGCCTCGACTCCTTCGCTGCGGCGGGTCCGCCTCGCCTCGATCGTCTGCTCGGCGGGACCCGCCCTACGTCCGCGGCGATCCGCGTCTGATATATTCGCGTGACGCATGAGCTGGCTTCCTGCACTACTTCTGCTGTTCATCGGCTCCGGCTGCGCCGCGCTCATCTATGAAGTCGTGTGGCTGCAGCTCCTGCAGCTGTCGGTCGGCTCCTCGGCGGTGTCGCTCGGCATTCTGCTCGGCACGTTCATGGGCGGCATGTGCCTCGGCAGCCTCCTGCTGCCGCGGCTGATTGGCGTCCGCCACCATCCGCTGCGCGTGTACGCCGGGCTGGAGCTCGGCATCGGCGTCTTCGGCGTGCTGGCGCTGCTCGTGGTGCCGCTCGTCGGTGGCTTCTACACCACGATTGCCGGCACCGGCCAGGCCAGCCTCTTCCTGCGCGCGATCGTCGCCGGCGTCTGCCTGCTGCCGCCGACGATCCTGATGGGCGCGACGCTGCCAGCGATTGCGCGCTGGGTCGAGACGACGCCCACGGGTGTGTCGTGGCTCGGCTTCTTCTATGGCGGCAATCTCGCCGGCGCGGTGCTTGGCAGTGTGGTCGCGGGCTTCTATCTGCTGCGGCTCTACGACATGCCGACCGCCACGTACGTCGCGGTCGCCATCAACGTCGCGGTCGCGGTCGTGGCGCTCGCGATCGCGCGGGTCACCGCGTACGAGCCGATCGATCAGGTCCGGCTGCCTTCGACTGCGCTCAGGCCAGGAAAGCCGGACGCCACGTACACACCGGCGCCCGCCGTCGAGAGAGGCGCGGAGGCGCGGATCGTCTACATCGGCATCGCGCTCTCGGGCCTGACCGCACTGGGCGGGGAGGTCGTGTGGACGCGAATCCTGTCGCTCCTCTTCGGCGCGACGACGTACACGTTTTCTCTGATCCTGGCGGTGTTCCTCGTCGGGCTCGGCCTCGGCAGCACGATCGGCGCCGAGCTCGCGCGCCGGCTCGCGGCGCCGCGCGTGGCGCTCGGGTGGTGCCAGCTGCTGCTGTGCGGCACCACGGCGTGGGCGGCGTACGCGAGCAGCGCGTCGCTGCCGTACTGGCCGATCAATCCGTCGATCGCCACCGATCCCACGTATACCTTTCAGCTCGATCTGATGCGCGCCATCTGGGTGATGCTCCCCTCGACCGTGCTCTGGGGGGCGAGCTTCCCGCTGGCGCTCGGCGCCGTGGCCACCCATGGGCACGATCCCGGACGGCTGGTCGGCGGCGTCTACGCCGCCAACACGGTGGGCGCGATCGTCGGCGCGCTCGCAACGGGACTGATCCTGCTCGGCACGATCGGCAGCCAGGCGACCCAGCAGATCCTCATCGGGATCGCGGCGGTTGCGGGGCTGATGCTGCTGGTCGGCGTGGAGCGTCCGGCGGCCCGCGGAGCCCACGCATTCGGTGTCAGGGGCGTGGCGGTTCTCCTTGCGGGTGTGTCACTTGCGGCGATCGTGCTGGCGCGCGCGGTGCCGCCGCTGCCAGGGTTGCTCGTCGCCTATGGCCGGTTTGCGGCCACCTGGGTCGGGATCAACGAGATTGTGTATGTCGGCGAGGGGATCACGGCCGCGGTGGCCGTGTCGCGCACGCCGGAAGGCGTGCTCAATTACCACAACGCGGGAAAGATCCAGGCCTCGAGCGAGCCCCAGGACATGCGGCTGCAGCGGATGCTCGGACACATCACGACGCTCGTGCCGAACAACCCTGCACGGGTGCTCGTCATCGGCTGCGGTGCGGGTGTGACGGCGGGCGCCGTCTCGATCGATCCGCGGGTCGCCGAGGAGACGATCGCCGAGATCGAGCCGCTCGTCCCGCAGGTGGTCTCCACCTACTTCTCCGAACACAACTTCGACGTCGTCCGCAACCCGAAGGTACGAGTGCACCTGGACGATGCGCGCCACTACCTGCTCACGACGCGCGAGACGTTCGACGCGATCACGTCGGACCCGCTCGATCCGTGGGTGAAGGGGGCCGCGACGCTCTACACGCGCGAGTTCTTCGACATCGTCAAGGCGCACCTGAACCCGGGCGGCGTGGTCACGCTGTTCGTGCAGCTCTACGAGAGCAATGACGAGGCGGTGAAGAGCGAGATTGCGACCTTCTTCGAGGCGTTTCCGAACGGCGCCGTGTTCGCCAACACGGTGAACAACCAGGGGTACGATCTCGTGCTCTTCGGGCAGCGTGGCGACGCGCCCATTGACGTCGACGTCGTCGAGGCGCGGCTGTCGTCGGCGGAAGGGGAGCCGATCCGTCGATCGCTCGCCCAGATCGGGATTGACTCGGCCGTGGAGCTGTTCGGCACCTATGCGGGCAGCCGGACGGACATGGCGAACTGGCTGCGCGACGCGGCGATCAACACCGATCGCAACCTGCGGCTGCAGTACCTGGCGGGACTGGGACTGAACCTGTACCAGAGCAGCGCGATCTACCAGCGGATGATTGCCGACGTGAAGTACCCGGAGCGCCTCTTCACCGGCTCACCGCAGACGATCGACGCGCTGCGCGCCGCGATCGAACGGTCGCTGAGCGCCTCGCGCCCGGGATTGTCGTCGACGCAATAGACGCGTCGGCGGGTCCCGGCGGGGCTGCCTCGCGTGCCGATCGCGTGCTCGGCGAGCCCCGCCTTTCGTACGACTGGGTGATCTCTTGCGTACGTCGGCCGGGTCTGGCGGCGCCCACGGTCCGCGCGCCGCAGACCCGGCAGACCTGCGATCACACCACGGTGCCGGGTGCGATGATCCCGCCCTTCGGCACCACGATGATCCCGCCGCGGATGTAGTAGCTGTCGCCGTCGGCGTGCTCGATGCCGCCCTCGTTGGTCAGCCGTGCTCCGTCGCCGATGCGCGCGTTCTTGTCGACGATCACGCGCTCGAGCACGACGTCGTGCCCGATGCCGAGCTTCGGCACACCAGGCAGCGGATCGCCGTCCTCGTAGAAGTCGGCCCCGAGCAGCACCGACCGGACGATCCGCGTCCCGCTGCGGACGTGCGACCGCAGCCCCACGATCGCCTCGTCGACGTGGCAGCGATCCAGGTAGCAGCCCTCCACCACAATCGAGTTGCGAACGGTGCAGTCAGTGAGCCGGGAGCCGGGCAGGCCCCGCATATGCGTGTAAATCGGGTCGTTCGGATCCCAGAACCGGAACGGCGCCGCGGGCCGCCCGAGCATCACGTTGGCCTCGTAGAACGACTCGATCGTGCCGACGTCGGCCCAGTAGCCGCGGTACAGGTACGGCTTCACCCGGTAGCGCTCGAGCGCCGCCGGAATCAGCTCGCGCCCGAAGTCGTGTCCGGCCTCGCGCTCGAGCAGCTCGAGCATCACCGGGCGTGAGAACACGTAGATGCCCATCGACGCCATGAACGGCTGCTCGTCGCTGTGCCGCGCGAAGGTCGCACCCGGCGGGATGCTGCGCTCGATTGCCGCGAGGCGATCGGCCTTCGGCTTCTCCTCGAATGCCACGATTCGCCCGTCCGTATCGAAGCGGAAGATCCCCATCTGCGTGGCGGTGGCGGCGTCCACCGGCTGTGCCGCAATCGTGATGTCGGCGTCGGCCGCCCGATGGGCGTCGAGCAGCTCGGCGTAGTTCATCCGGTACAGGTGGTCGCCCGCGAGGATGAGGTAGTACTGCGCCTCGTGCTGCGTGATATGGCGGAGCGCCTGCCGCACCGCATCGGCGGTTCCCTGGTACCAGTGTGGGTTGTCGGGCGTCTGCTCGGCGGCGAGGATCTCGACGAAGCCGCCCGAGAAACGGTCCAGCTGGTAGGTGTTCGAGATGTGCCGGTTGAGCGACGCGGAGTTGAATTGCGTCAAGACGAAGATGCGCCGGATCTCCGCATGGAGGCAGCGGCTGACCGGCACGTCGATCAGCCGGTACTTGCCGCCGATCGGCACGGCCGGCTTCGACCGGGTTGCCGTCAGCGGAAAGAGACGCTGTCCCTGACCGCCGCCCAGAATGACGGCCAGCGTGTCGTCCATCATCCTCTAACGCTCCGGCGGGGCTGCCTCGCCCGCGATCACAGGCTCGGCGAGCCCCGCCCTACGGACGAATGATAGTACGTCGTACGTAGGCCGGGTCTCGCGGCGTTGCATCATCCATGCGCCGCAGACCGGGGCCCCCATCGCGCCTGCGCGATGGGGTGGGAGACCCGGCACTATCGGGCCGACGGACGGTACAGCTCGAACTCGCCCGAGGCGTCGATGCGCTCGAGGCGGAAGGCGTCGATCGCGAACGCGCGCAGCGCATCGGGGGCCCGCGCGCGATCCACGACGACGAAGCCGAGATGCGCCCGGCGGACGAACGCCGGCCCGTCCTCGACGAGCGAGCGCCGGCGTGAGTGGTCGAGCGGCTTGTGCTCACTCAGCCAGATCAGCGCATCGACCATCGGATCGCGGCGAACATCGGTCAGCCGGCGTTTGGATACACGCGAGAGATACCCACCGATGAGCCGCTTGCCGTGCATCGTCTGGAAGAATTGCGACCGTGCGGTGAAGTTGCCGACGCTGGAGGTCCCGTCGCGGACACCGCTGGGCAGCTCCAGGAGCCGGACGTCGTCGGGTGCCGCGGCGACGTGCGCGTAGATCGGCGGGATGGCGGCCGAGTAGAGCGGCCGCGGCGCCGGCCACAACTCGAACACGAGGAGCGCAGCCGCGAGGGCCAGGACGGCACGCCGGTGCTCGGGGCGGCGCCGCGCCAGCCACGTGAGCGCTCCGGCACACAACACCGCGAGCGCGAGCATGACGACGATGCTGAAGCGCGCGGGCGTGCGGGCGAGGCCGACCATCGGCAGATAGCGGAGGAAGGCCCATGGGCCGGGCACGTGCGTGTTGACCCCCGCGGCGTGCACGAACGGGCCGAGCGCGAGCGCGCCGAAGAAGAGCGTCAGGCCCGCCCAGAAGCGCGGGATCCGCCATCCGGTCCGCCAGGCGAGGGCGATTGCGCCGAGCGCGACGAACGTGAGCGACGCGACGTTCTCGTAGTAGGCGTCGGGACGCGGCGACGACAGCCAGGCACCGAGCGCGTCGGGCGCCAGCGGGTGGTTGGGGTTCGGAACGAAGAACGAGAGGAGATCGACACCTCTCGGGCTGCTGCGCCAGAAGACCGATTCGCGGTCCCAGCGTCCTTCCACAATGCGCACGCCGACCGCATAGAGCGCCGGCGACAGCAGTGCGGCGGTCACGACGGCCGTCACCGTGCCGAGGCGCAGCACGCGCAGCGCGGCGCGCGCGTCGAGCGGCGTCAGATCGGGCCGGTACGCGAGCGCCACCCGCGCGGCCGCGAGGAGCGTCAGCAGCAGCATCGGCGTGTAGAGACTGCGGACGCTGGTGACGCGGCCGAGCAGCGTGAACTGCCAGCCCCCGCTCACCACCATCGTGAGGACGAGCCCGGCGGCGCAGAAGAGCAGCACGTCGAGCGTCCAGCGTGCCGCCCGCAGCGGCGCGTCCGCCGGGCGCCGCCGCACGTGCAGCACGCGCGTGATCAGGAAGATGCCCGCGAGCATCAGGCAGTACACGGCGTAGTAGGCGTCGGCCGTTGCCGCCCAGCAGCAGGTCGCACCCAGGGCGACGGCGTCGCCGAGGCGCTGCCGCTCCGCCGTTCTCAGGAGCAGCAGCAGGAAGACCGCCAGCGGTGCCGCCGCGACGAGGCTGAAATGCCCGCCGCCGCGCGTCACCAGGATCGGACTCCACGCGAAGAGCAGCCCCGCGAGCCACGACTCGACGCCCGCGCCGGTCACGTGGCGGGCGAGCAGGAAGGTGGCGTACGCCGTCAGCACCGTCATCAGCAGGTAGACGAGGTTGAACGTCGGAACGACGCCCAGCCAGCCGACCAGCGGCAGCGCCACGAGGTCCTGAAAGGCGGTGTAGTTGTGGAGGCTCAGGTTCGCTCGCCCGCTCAGCGAGAAGATCTTGTCGGTGAAGTACGGGGAGCCGCCGTGATCCAGCAGCTCGTGCTGGAAGACCCACTGGTTCCAGACGTACACGCCGGTGTCGCCGGCGGGGGAGCCGGTCAGATGCGTGCCGAGATGGAGCGTGAGCGGCCACGTGAACACCACCGCTGCGGCGGCATACCCGAGCAGGGCGTAGCCGTGGCTGCGTCCGTCGACGGGCTCGGGACGCCCTGAGCGCGTCGAAGGGCGCCGGCGCCGAAAGGTATCCATGAATAAGGGCGAAGTGCGCCGGCCTGCGGGCAGACTAATCGACGCTCTGGCCGCGGTCAAGGTGTCCGGCCACCAACTCTTCGATGTGCGAGCGCAGCAGCCGCATCGCCTCGCGGAACGCGCGCCGCCGGTCGACCTCGCCGCCCTCCACCGCCGCCGGATCGGGCACGCTCCACTGCGCCGTCGTCGGGTGGCCGGGCCAGACGGGGCATGGCTCGGCCGCCGCGGCGTCGCAGACCGTGATCACGAGGTCGATCCGCGGCGCGCCCGAGGCGTCGAACTCGTCCCAGCTCTTGCTGCGCACCTCATCGACCGCGATACCGTGCTCACGCAGCAGCTCGAGCGCGAGCGGGTGCACGGCACCGCGCGGACGGCTGCCTGCACTGTACGCGCGGAAGTGGCCGCGTCCGATCGCGGGGTCGTTCAGCATGGCCTCCGCCATGATCGAGCGGGCGGAGTTTCCGGTACAGAGAAACAGGACGGTTGTCACTGCCGGATCGCGACAACTGCCGGCAAGGGCGGATCGCCAAGGCGGCGGCTGGGCCAGTTGCTGCCGCGCGGCGCCTTGACGCCGGCGCCGCGGATGCCGGAGCCCTCGCCGGGATGCTGCACCGACAGGAACATCGTGTCGCGGGCGGCGGTCCATGACGGCCCTGCCAGCTCCGCCTCGCAGGGCGCCGACGCAAACTGGAGCGCGACGCCCGCCTCGGTCCCCGACGTCGGCACGAAGAACATCCCGTTGTTGTGAAACGTCGTGAACCGCTCGTCGGCATTGAGCCGCGCCGTGGTGATATCGGTAACGACCCAGAGGTGGCCGGCGGGATCGAAGGCCAGGTTGTCGGGCGCGGCGAACACGTGTCCGGAGCGCTGCTCGTCGTTGGGGCCGCCCGCCTTCCAGCGCATCCAGGTGAAGCGGGTGCCCGCTCCGTCGCCGTCCTCCACGATGCGCCAGATCTCGCCGTAGAGATTTGGAAACAGGTGTCCCGGGGCCGTCGCACTGGCCGTGAAGGCAATGTAGACGCTGCCGTCGATCGGATGGATCTCGATGTCCTCGGGGCGTCCGCACGGCGACGCGCCCACGAGGTTCGACGCGCCGAACGCGTCGGTGACGATCGCGCCAAGGTCGGCGTAGACCTGCCCGAGCGTCTTCGCGCCGCGGGGCACACGCGGGTGAGACGAATTGGGGTTGGGCTCGAGCGCCGCCTCCGGCCCGAGCTCGCGCCACTCGCCGGTGCCGTCGGCGTGAAACACCGCCACGTACAACCGGCCCCGCGCGAGGAGCGTTCCGCGATGGTCGCCGCCGGGCGTGTACGACTGGGCCGACACGAACCGATAGACGTGGCCGTTCACGCGGTCGTCGCCCATGTAGCCGACGATCGGCCGGCCGGCCGCCTCGCGCATCGCGACGTTCTCGTGGCGGTAGCGCCCCAGCATCGTGTGCTTGACGGGCGTCCAGTCCGGGTCGAGCGGATCGATCTCGACCACCCAGCCGAAGTGCGCGCCGTCGCGGTCGAACCGTCCGCCGACGCGCGATCGCCCCGCGGTGTCGACCGCTTCAGGGACGCAGTTCTGGAAGTTCTCCTCGCACGTCAGCACGGTGCCCCACGGCGTGTGGCAGCCGGAGCAGTTCGCCAGCGTGCCGGCCAGCCCGTGCGCGTTCTGGAGCGCCGGGCCGGAGGCGGCCATGCGGGACGAGGCGTCGTAGCGGCGGGTGAGCGGCGAGGCGATGATCTCCCAGCGGCCCGAGGCGGATTGCCGCAGGTGGAGCACCGAGACGCCGACGTCCTCCATCTCGTCGGCGATCCGCGGCGCGCGCCCCATGACCAGTGGAAACGTCTGCGGGTAGACGCCGATCTCCCCCGGCTCCGGCAGGCTCACGTACTCGTGATTGACCACGAGCACACCCTGGCCAGGCTCGCTGCGGATGGGCAGAAACGCCGTGAAATCCGCGTTGTAGCCGAACCGGGTGTTGGTGCCGGGGAGCCGATCGGTCCAGCGCGCGAGGACGTCGTAGCGGAAGCCGGCCGGCAGCACGAGATCGTCGCGCGAGGTCGGCCGGATCGGCGGAAAGGGCGCGGGCCGCGGCGCCTGCGCCGAGGCGGCGAGCGGCCCGAGGCCGGACGCGTACGCGCCGGTCAGTCCGGCGCCGAGAAACTTCAGGAACTGCCTTCGTCCGCCTGCCACGTAGGCCCTATGCACCCCCAGCGGTATGATGCCGCACGTCCTGCGCCGAGACCATGAAAATCACGTCTTCGGCGATATTCGTGGCGTGATCGCCGATCCGCTCGAGATGGCGTGAGATGAGGATCAGGTCGAGCGCAGGTTCGACGGTCGAGGGGTCCTGCAGCATGTAGGTGAGCAGCTCGCGGAACACCTGCGTCTTCAGGCCGTCGAGCCGATCGTCCTCGTTGAGCACCTGCTGGGCGAGCCGCGTGTCGCGGCGGACGAAGGCGTCGAGCGCGTCGTGCAGCATGCCCTGCGCGATGTCGCTCATCTGCGGGATGTCGATCAGCTTCTTGACCGGGGGGTGCGTCGCGTACCGCCCGGCCGCCTGCGCGATGTTGACCGCGAGATCGCCGACGCGCTCGAGATCGGTGTTGATCTTCACGGCCGCGACGATCGCGCGCAGGTCGGTGGCCATCGGCTGGTGCAGCGCGAGCAGGCGGAAGCACCGGTCGTCGATCTCGATGTGGAGCCGGTTGAGCGGCTCGTCGCCGTCGCGCACCTTCGCGATGAGCGCGGGGTCGCGCGTCACGAGCCCTTCGACCGCCTCGCGTACGCGCGCCTCCGCCAGACCGCCCATCTCGAGCAGCCGCGCCAGCAGCGCCTCGAGCTCCTCGCGGAAATGAGGGACCGCCTTGTCCATCACCCGAACCTTCCTGTGACGTAGTCTTCGGTCAGCTGTTCCGCCGGGTTCGTGAAGATCTTGTCGGTGCGATCGTATTCGACGAGGCGTCCCAGCCAGAAGAACGCGGTGTAGTCGGACACGCGCGCCGCCTGCTGCATGTTGTGCGTCACGATGACGATCGTGTACGCCTGCTTCAGGTCGTAGATCAGCTCCTCGATACGCTGCGTCGCGATCGGGTCGAGCGCCGACGCGGGCTCGTCCATGAGCAGGATCTCGGGCCTGACCGCCAGCGCGCGCGCGATGCAGAGCCTTTGCTGCTGGCCGCCCGAGATCGCCAGCGCCGACTCGTGCAGCCGGTCCTTGACCTCGCCCCAGAGCGCCGCCTGCCGCAGGCTTTCCTCGACGCGGCCCGCCAGCTCCGACCGGCTGCCCGCCATGTTGTTGATGCGGAGGCCGTACGCCACGTTCTCGAAGATCGACTTGGGGAACGGATTCGATTTCTGGAACACCATCCCCACACGGCGGCGCAGCGCCACCACGTCGACGCCCGGCGCGTAGATGTCGGCATCGTCGATGAGCACGCGCCCCTCGACGCGGGTGCCCGGGACGATGTCGTTCATCCGGTTCAACGTCCGCAGGAAGGTGCTCTTGCCGCACCCGGACGGCCCGATGAAGGCGGTGACCACGTTCGGTTGAACGGCAACCGAGATGTCCTGCAGCGCCCGCGTGGCGCCGTAGTAGAAGTTGAGCCGCTCGGCGCGGACTTTGATCATACGAGCTTCTTCTGGTACCGGTCGCGCAGCCAGACGGCCGCGGCATTCATCGTCAGCAGCAGCGCCAGCAGCACCAGAATGGCCGCGGCTGCGTTGACCTGGAATGCCGGCTGCGGCCGCGACACCCAGTTGAAGATCTGAATCGGCAGCACGGTGAACGGCGACCAGAGACCGTCGGGCACGAATGCGACAAAGGTGAGCGCGCCGATCGTGATGAGCGGCGCCGTCTCGCCGATCGCGCGCGAGAGCGCCAGGATCGTCCCCGTCAGGATGCCGGGGAGCGCGACCGGCAGCACCTGATGCCAGATGGTCTGCCACTTCGTGGCGCCGAGCGCGTACGACCCCTCGCGGATCGACCGCGGCACCGCCCGGAGCGCCTCGCGCGTGGTGAGGATGATCACCGGCAGCACGAGGAGCGCGAGCGTCGACGCGCCCGCCAGCACGCTGCGCCCCATGCCGAGCGCGCGCACGAACAGCCCGAGCCCGAGCAGCCCGTAGATGATCGACGGCACGGCTGCCAGGTTCGTGATGTTGATCTCGATGAGGCGCGCGAGCAGGCTGCGCGTGCCGTACTCCTCCAGGTAGATCGCTGCGCCGACGCCGATCGGCACCGCCAGCGCCGCCGTGACGAGGATGACGAAGACGCTGCCGGTGAGCGCGTGCCAGATGCCGGCGCTCTCGGCGCGGCGCGACGGGAACCCTGTCAGGAAGTCCCAGGACAGGCGGCTGGCGCCGTCGCGCCACACGTCGAGGATGAGCGCGGCGAGTGCAGCCAGCGCGAGACACAGCACCGCGAGCGCGACCGCCTGGAAGGCGCGATCGGGCAGGCGTCTCATCCGTACACCTCACGAAAGCGCTCCCGCAGCCAGGCGCTCGCGAGATTCAGGAGGAAGGTGCCGAGGAAGAGCAGCATGCCTACCGCGAAGATCGTCCGGTACTCGATCGTCCCCTGCGGGGTGTCGCCGAGGCTGACCTGCACGATGTAGGCGGTCATCGTCTCGATCGGGACGAGCGGGTTCCACGTGAGCCGCGGCTGCTGGCCCGCCGCGATCGCCACGATCATCGTCTCGCCGATCGCGCGCGAGACGGCGAGGATGCACGCGGCCGTGATGCCGGACAACGCGGCCGGCACCACCACGCGCAGGCTCGTCTGCATGCGGCTGGCGCCCAGCGCGTAGGACCCCTCCCGCAAGCCGCGCGGCACCGCCTGCATCGCGTCCTCCGACAGCGACGAGACGAGCGGCAGGATCATGATGCCCATCACGATGCCCGGTCCCAGCGCGTTGAAGCCGGCCAGGCCGGGAATCACGCGCTGGAGCAGCGGCGTGACGAACAACAGCGCGAAGTAGCCGTAGACGACCGTGGGCACGCCGGCCAGGATCTCGAGCACCGGCTTGACCGTGCGGCGCAGGCGCGGCGGCGCGTACTCGCTGAGATAGACGGCGCTCAGCAGCCCCATCGGGAGCGCCACGAGCATCGCAATGGCCGAGACGAGGACCGTGCCGGCCACGAGCGGCAGCACGCCGAAGCGCGGCGTCGCGAAGAGCGGCGTCCACTCGGTGCCGAAGAGGAACTCGGCGATCGGGACCTCGCGCAGGAACGCCAGCGTCTCGACGGTGAGCACGAGGATGATGCCGGCGGTCGTCCCGACGGAGACGAGGGCGCAGGCGAAGAGCGCCCACTCGATTGCGAACTCGGCGCGCCGCATGGGTCAGCGCTCGCGCGAGAGCAGTTCCTCGAGCGTCAGGCCGACCTGCGACCCGCCCTCGCCGAACGCGGTCCCGACCGTGCGATCTGCAAAGTGCTTCCGGGCCAGCTCGTAGATCTGAGGCGTCAGCTCGATGTAGCCCACCTCGCGGGCGAGGTCGGGACGGCTGAAGAACATCTCGACGAACTGCTGCACCTCGGGGCGGTCGGCCGCCTTGCGCGCGACGTAGATGAAGAGCGGCCGCGAGAGCGGCTGATACGTGCCGTTTCGCACGGTCTCGGCGGATGGCGCAATCGGGCCCGCACCGTTGTCCGGCTTGCCGTCGTCGACCGGTACGATCGTCAGGCGCGACCGGTTCTGCTCGACATACGCGAGCGGAAGGACGCCGAGCGCCAGCTCGTCGCTCGCCACGCCCTGGACGATCACGTTGTCGTCCTCGCTCGACGTGAAGTCGCCGCGGCTGGCGCCTTCCTTGCCGACGATCGCCTCGGTGAAGTAGTCGTAGGTGCCCGAGTCGACGCCGGCGCCGAACAGACGGACGTCCCGATTGGGCCACGCCGTGCGGACCTGATTCCAGCGGGTCACCTTCCCCTGCGCCTCCGGCGCCCAGAGCGTGCGCAGCTCCGCCACCGTGATGTGCTCCGCCCAGGTGTTCTTCGGGTTGACGACGATGGCGATGCCGCCGGCCTTCTTGCACGCGTCGATCTCGGCCGGCCGGATCGGCCGCGACGCGTTGCTGATGTCGGTCTCGCCGCGGCAGAACTTCTGGAAGCCGCCGCCCGTCCCTGAGATGCCGACCGTCGGTGTCCGGATGCCGGGGTTCGCCTTGCCGAACTCTTCGGCGACCGCCTCCGCGATCGGAAAGACCGTGCTCGATCCGTCGACCGTGATCAGCGCGGCCTCCGGGGCGGCGCGTTCCTCACGGCTGCCACCGCCGCAGCCGGCGGTCACGATGACAATCAGGGCCGCGGCCGCGTAGTGCATGGACGAATGATGCATGCCGACACAGTAGTGTCCAGGCGTTTCCCAATGATTGCGGCCGTGTTAATTCGCGGTTACGAGCGGCCGAACTTGACCAGCAGGCTACAGCAGGTGACGCCGCCTTCGGCTTTCGCCAGCTCGTCAACCTCGACCGCGCGCACGCGGATCCCGTGCGCTTCCAGCCGCCGGCCCGTCTTTGGATAGGCCGCGGGGTAGATGACCACCCCGTCTCCACGCAGGTCCAGTCCTCCCGGACCGGCGACCCACAGTGCGTTCGCGGCGTGCGGCTCGTCGGGGTCGACATCGACGAGTGTCGGGCCCGCGAACGCATCGGCGGGTACCCAGTCGCGGTTAATGAGGATCGTGTCGCGTCCGACGGCGGTCACGGCCGACTTCAGATGCAGACAACTGTGCACCGGCACGGCGCGGACCCTGTAGCCGAATGGCTCGAGCAGCCGCCGCATCTGATCGATCCCTTCGACGTTGGTGCGCGCGGAGGCGCCGATGAACACCTGGCGGCCCACGACCAGCACGTCGCCGCCGTCGAGGGTCGCGGGCGCCGCGAGCTCGTGCTGCGGCAGGCCGAACCGCGCCAGTGCCGCTGCAACGGCAGGCACCTCGGCCCGCCGCGGTTCGGCGCCGGGCCGCGCGATCACCGCACCCTCGCGCAGGACGACGGCCGTGTCTTCGATGAACACCGCATCGGGCGTCTCGGGCGCGCTGTCGATCCGCCGGATCGTGCACCCGAGCTCCACGAGCGCCCACTCGTACGCGTCGTGCTGCGCGCGGGCGCGCTCGATATCGATCGCCACGCGAGGCAGGTGCGTGAGCTGACACTCTGCGAATCGTGGACTGATCTCACGCGTCAGCGCGAAGAGCATCGTCGGAATGATATGCCGGGTCTGCGGCGGCTCGATCGCGCCGAGCAGAGCGACGGAAAGGCGAGGCAGACCCGCTACCGGTGAACGCGAGGCACGTTCACCCAGGCAGCGTCACGGTGAACCGTGCGCCCCCTTCGGGGCGGTTCTCCGCGCGGACGCGTCCGCCGTGCAGCTCCACCAGATGCCGCACGATCGCCAGTCCCAGCCCAGTGCCGCCGGGACGCGCCCGCGACCTGTCGACCCGGTAGAAGCGCTCGAACACGCGCGTCAGATCGGAGGGAGGAATACCTGGCCCCGAGTCGGACACCACGATGTCGACCGCGCCGTTCCGCCGCGCGGCTTCGAGGTGAATCTCGGCTGCCTCGGGCGAGTAGTTCACTGCGTTCTCGACCAGATTACGGACGATGTCGTGCAGCTTGGCCGCATCGGCGGGAACCGTGCGTGCGGCGTCGTCTACCGAAATCGTGACGCGCTGACGACGCGCGTCGATCGCCGGCGCCAGATCGGTCCTGACGGCGGCACAGATCTGCCCGACGTCGCATGGCGCCACGTCGATCGTCTCCTGTCGCGCATCGAGGCGCGCCAAACGCAGCAGGTCCGCGACGAGGCGCTCCATCCGCGCCGTCTGCCGCGCGATGACCTCGACGAACCCGCGCGTCTCGGCCGACTCCGCTCCATCGTGCGCGTCGGCGAGTGCCTCGACGTACCCGCGGATGGCCGTGAGCGGTGTTCGCAGCTCGTGCGAGACGTTGGCGACGAAGTCGCGGCGGATCTGATCGGCGCGGCGCAGATCGGTGATGTCGTGCAGCACGAGCACCGCGCCGCCGCTCGCCCCGCCCACCGGGGCCGCACGCGCCATGAACGTCCGGCGGCCGTCGCGGGCGAGCGGCAGCTCGCGCGGCTCCGCCTGGCCGCCGGCGAGCGCCGTGGTGAGCTGCGCGGAGATATCGGGGTGCCGGATCGTCTCGAGGTACGGACGGCCGATCGCCGCCTCGTCGACATGCAGCATCGCCTGCGCTGCCCGGTTGACCGACTGCACGCGCCCTTCGCGATCGAGGACCAGCACGCCTTCGACCATGCCCGACAGGATCGCCTCCATGCGCGCGCGGTCGCGTGAGAGCTCCTCGAGCCGCCGTGCGAGCTCCTGAACCGACGCGTCGAGCACGCGGGCGACGGTCCCGAGCTCGTCGTCGCCGAAATCGTACGCGGGCTTCGCGAGATCGCCCGTATTGTATCGCCGGGCGACGGCGGCAATCTCCTCGAGACGCCGACTGAGCAGCCACGAGGAGAGCCAGGCGAGTGCGACCGCCACGGGCGCCGCGAGGGCGAAGGCGAGCAGCGCGTTCACTCCCACGCGCCGCACCTGCTCGGCGACGGCCGTCAGCGGCAGCGCGACCCGCACGTACGCGATCTCCGGATGCGTCGCGCGCACAGCCGCGTAGAGCAGGTCGGCGTCGACCGTCGTGCTGTAGCGTTCGACGACGGCCACCTCGCCGGTCCTCGCCTGCTGCACCTCGGGCCGGGTGCTGTGGTTCTCCATCGCGGCGAGATCGGCGCCGTCGAGCGTCGAATCGCCGGCGACGCGGCCGTCGGCGGCGATGAGGGTGACGCGCGCCTGGAGCAGCTCGGCGAGCCGGTCGGCTTCACCCTCCAGATCCGCACCGGTCGTCGCGCCGCTCGACAGCAGCTCCGCGATGAGACGCGTCTGGTCGCGAAGCCGCTGCTCGATGAACGCCCGCTCTTCGCGGCGCAGCTCCCAGGCGATGATGACGGTCGCCAGCGCGAGCGCTGCCGCAGCCACCGCAAGCGAGGCGGCGAAGATGCGTGTCCGGAAGCCGACAGCCACCGCCGCCTACTCGTCGACGAGCTTGTAGCCGAACTGCGTGACGGTCACAAGACCCTCGACGAGCGGCGGCAGCTTCTGGCGCAGCCGCCGGACGTGGACGTCGACGGTCCGCGTGCCGCCCGTGTACGAGTAGCCCCAGACGTCACCGAGCAGCAGGTCGCGCGAGAGCACGCGGCCGCGGTGCTCGAGCAGGTACTGCAGGAGCATGAACTCTTTCGCGGTGAGCACCACGGGCCGGCCGGCGTTGGTCACCGTATGCCGCTCGGTGTCCACGACAATCGGCCCGAAGCGGAGCACGTGGTCCGCCGCGCCGCCGCGCCGCGCGCGGCGCGTGACGGCGCGGATGCGGGCGACCAGCTCGTTGGGACTGAACGGCTTGGCGACGTAGTCATCGGCTCCGAGCTCGAGCCCGCGAATCCGGTCCCGTTCCTCGGCACGCGCGGTCAGCATGATGATCGGCACCGCCGCGGTCGTGCGATCCGCGCGCAGCGCGCGGCAGACCTCCAGGCCGTCCATGCCCGGCAGCATCAGGTCGAGGACGATCGCGTCGACCGGATGACGGCGCGCGTACGCGAGCGCCTCGTCGCCGGCGGCCGCGACGTAGGGTGACCATCCCGACTTTCTGAGGTAATGCGAGATCAGCTCGGCGATGTCGCGGTCGTCTTCGGCAACGAGGATGCGCACGGCCGTCGCGGGCATTATCACATGCGCGTTTTACACGGCGCCGAAGAGCAGCGCGACGAGCCTGTAGGTGAGCGCCGCGATCGCCGCAGATGCCGGAATCGTGAGCACCCACGCCCAGACGATGCGCCCGGCCACTCCCCAGCGCACAGCCGACGGCCGCCGGATCGCGCCGACACCTACAATCGCGCCCGTGATCGTGTGCGTGGTGCTCACCGGGATCCCGAAGCTGCTCGCCAGGAACAGCGTGGCAGCGCCGGACGACTCGGCGGCGAAGCCGCCGAACGGCTGCAGCTTCGTGATCCTCTGCCCCATGGTATGGACGATGCGCCAGCCGCCCGAGAGGGTGCCGAGCGCGATCGCGGCGTGGGCCGCGATGATCACCCAGAAGGGAATGGCGAAGGCCTGCAGGTATCCGCCGGTGAAGAGCACGCCCGCGATGATGCCCATCGTCTTCTGCGCGTCGTTGGTGCCGTGGCCCAGGCTGTACATCGCCGCCGAGAGGAGCTGGAGCCGGCGGAACCACGAGTCGACGCGCGCCGGCGAGAATCCGCGGAACATCCAGAGCGTCACCGTCGACAGCAGCAGCGCGACCGCCATCCCGATGACCGGCGCGAGGACGATGAAGATCAGCGTCTTGGTCCATCCGGCGGCGATGAGCGATCCCCACCCCGCCTTGGCGACCGCGGCGCCGGCGTACCCGCCGACGAGTGCGTGCGAGGAGCTCGTCGGCAGAGCGGCCCACCACGTAATCAAGTCCCAGAGAATCGCGCCGGCCAGCCCACCGAAGATGACCGCCGAGGTGACGATCGAGATGTCGATCATCCCGCGGCCGATGGTCTGCGCGACGGCGGTACCGAAGCCGAAGGCCGCCAGGAAGTTGAAGACTGCGGCCCAGACGACCGCCTGTCCCGGCGTCAGGACGCGCGTCGACACGACGGTCGCGATCGAGTTGGCCGCGTCGTGAAAACCGTTGATGAAGTCGAAGGTGAGGGCCACGGCGATGAGCAGGAGCACCGGCAGGAGTGTCGGATCCATGCGTTATCCGTGTTTGACGACGATGCCTTCGAGCAGGTTGGCAACGTCCTCGCAGCGGTCGGTGCCCGCCTCGAGAAAGTCGTAGATCTCCTTCCACTTGATGACCGCGATCGGATCGCGCTCCTGATCGAATAATCCGACGATCGCGTCCTGGTGCACGCGGTCCGCCTCGTGCTCGAGCTGGCTGATGCGCGCCGCGAGCTCCAGCACCCCGTCGCGCTGCCCGAGCTTCGTCAATGCCTCGTGGATCAGATCG
>JACPCS010000052.1 GCA_016184455.1 Acidobacteriota bacterium | reverse complement strand
CTCGAACTACGGCAACCAGACCGAGGTCTATAACGGCGTCGACGTGACACTGAACGCGCGGTTCAGCAGCGGCGCGCAGCTTGGCGGCGGTCTGAGCACGAGCGAGACGGTCAGCGACACGTGCGCGCTGAACGACCTGCCGCAGGTGCGGGTCAACACGCTCTACGGCGCGGCCGTGGCGGCGAATGCTCCCCTGGTGTCGAGGACGTCGGACTTCTGCGAGATCAGCCGGCCGTGGTCGGCCGGGACGCAGATCAAACTGCTCGCGATCTACCCGCTGCCGTGGGACTTCCAGGTGAGCGCGACGTACCAGAACATCCCGGGCATCCCCATCACGGCCAGCCGCGTGTTCACCAACGCCGAGGTTCGCTCCTCGCTCGGTCGCGATCTGGGGCAGTGCCGCGGCGCCGCCACCTGCAACGGCACCGTCGTGGTCGACATGGTCCCGAACAACACGACCTTCGAGGACCGCCTCCAGCAGGTCGACGTGCGGTTCACGCGATCGTTCCGCCTGGCGCGGGCGCGGATTCGCGGCAACGCCGACTTCTACAACCTGTTCAACGCAGGCGACGTGTTGAACATGACGACGCGCTACGCCGGTGCGACCGGCGGCCAGTGGCTGCAGCCGATCCAGATCCTGGGTGGGCGGATGTTCAAGTTCAGCGCGCAGCTCGACTTCTGATTCCCGCCGTGCCGGGTCTGCCGCGGCTCGATCCTGCCCGCGGCGAGACCCGGCCTACATGCATCGAACGTACGTAGGGCGGGTCCCGCCGAGCACCCGATCGCACGCGAGGCCCGACCCGCCGCAGCGTACACGCCCCGCCGAACGGGGTCTCCTTGACGCCACCCGGCCGGGATGCTAGAAAGGCCCGACCTATCCGGGGTCGGCGGGCTTCTTGCCGTACTACGTCATTCGCACAGGAGGAGCCGATGGGATCGCGTTCGTGGTGTATCGTCGTCGCCGTGTGTCTTCTAATGGGCGCGCCCGCGTTTGCGAGCGCGCAGGTTGCCGATACTGCTTCGATCGCCGGCGTGGTGCGCGATGCATCCGGCGGCGTGTTGCCCGGGGTGACGGTGGAAGCCGCCAGTCCGGCGCTGATTGACAAGGTCCGTACCGTCGTCACCGATGGCCAGGGTGTGTATCGCATCGTTGATTTGCGGCCTGGGACTTATACCGTTACCTTCACGCTCCAGGGGTTCAGCACGTTCCGGCGCGACGGGCTCGAGTTGACGACGGGCTTTACCGCCACGGTCAACGCCGACCTGAAAGTAGGGACCGTAGAGGAGACCATCACCGTCACCGGCGAATCGCCGGTGGTCGATATCTCCAACGTACGCCAGCAGACGACGCTCGAGCGCGAGACGCTCGACGCGCTGCCGACGACCGGCCGGCTCGCGATGTATGCGCAGATCATTCCCGGCGCCACGTACGGCAACGCCGCGTGGCAGAGTGTCGGCGGCCTGGACGAGCGCGGCAACCAGTTCGGGATCCATGGCAGCCGGTCCGACGACAACGCACCCGTCATGGACGGCATGGTCCAGCGCCTGCAGGGCGGGGCGATCTTCGTCTTCAACAACCTGACGTTCCAGGAGGTCGTCGTCGAGACGGGCGGCATGTCGGCGGAGCGCGCGACCGGCGGCGTCCAGATGAACATCGTGCCGAAGGACGGCGGCAACACGTTCTCCGGCAGCTTCAGCACGTCGCACAGCAGCCCGTCATGGCAGTCCGACAACCTGACCGACGAGTTGCGGACGCGCGGGCTCAGCTTCTCACCCTCGCTGAAGCAGCACTACGACACGGGCGGCGCGATCGGTGGGCCGATTGTCCGTGACAAGCTGTGGTTCTACAACGCCTACCGGTTCGGCGGGAACCAGCAGTATCAGCAGGGGAATTTCTTCAACAGGCTGCAGAAGACCAACGTCAGCACGGATCCCGTCTATCGGGTCACGTTCTATGAACCCGATCTCGACAGGGCCGGGCACACCAACGACTACTACCGCGACTACAGCCTGCGCGTGACCTGGCAGGCGGCGAGCCAGCACAAGATCGTCGCCTCCTACCAGGTGCAGCCGAACTGCAGCTGCTTCTGGCCGCTGCTGGAGCTCGGGCCGCAGCAGGGCATCCAGGGGACGCCCGAGGCGGTGGGCGCGCACAACTACAAGGTGAACTACCTGCCGCTCGTCTCCTGGACATACCCGGCGACGAACCGGCTGCTCATCGAGGCCGGCGCCTCGGCCAATGTGTTCGACAACAACACGCTGCGGACCGACCCGAGCGTCGGGCTCGACACGATTGCGATCACCGAGCTGTCGGGGAACTTCCGCTACGGCTCGCGCGCTCTCGGCCTGACGCACGCGCAGGGTTATCGCGTGCAGCACAACCGGCAATACCGCCAGCGCGTGTCGATGTCGTATATCACCGGGTCGCACGCCTTCAAAGTGGGTGGCGACTTCAACGAGTACTCCGAAGGCGAGCCCAGCAAGGCGAACGACTGGAACCAGATCAACGGCGCCCGGTCGTACGCGTTCCGCGACCGCATCCCGCAGCAGGTGACGATCTATGCGGTGCCGTTCGAGGCGATCTGGAAGGTCCGCGACCTGGCGGCCTATGTCCAGGACCAGTGGACCCTGCGCAAGCTGACGCTGAACCTCGGCGTGCGGTTCAATACCTTCAACGGCAGCGCCCCGGAAACGGTCATGCCGGAAGGTCCGTTCGTGCCGGCACGGACGTTCCCCGCGGTCACGGACTCACCCAACTGGTTCAACATCAACCCGCGACTGGGCGCGGCGTACGATCTGTTCGGCAACGGCAAGACCGCGTTGAAGGTGTCGCTCGGCCGGTATAACAAGTACCAGGTGAACATCAACAGCATCGATCCGCCGGCGAACAACCAGGCGCCGAACACCGCGCGGACGTGGAACGACGCCAACCGGAACTACGTTCCCGATTGCGACCTGAGGAATCCCGTGGCGAACGGCGAGTGCGGGCCATGGTCGAACCTCAACTTCGGCCGCGTGATCGGCGGCAACCGCCGCCGCGCGGAGGACGCGCGCGAGGGAGTCAACGGGCAGGAGTACAACTGGCAGGCGTCGGCGGGCATCCAGCGCGAGCTCGGCCCGAACGTGGCGCTCAACGTCAGCTATTTCCGCACGTGGTACGGCGGTCTGCTGGCGACGGACAACCAGGCGGTGACCGCCGCCGACTACGATCCGTTCTGCGTGACGGTGCCGCGCGACAGCCGCCTGCCCGGCGGCGGCGGCAACGAAATCTGCGGGCTGTACGACATCAAGCCGGCCGTGTTCGGACGCGTCGACAACGTCGTCACGCAGTCGTCGAACTACGGCAAGGGGCAGACGGAGGTGTACAACGGCGTCGATGTGACGCTGCAGGCACGGTTCGGCAATGGCGCGCAGGTGGGCGGCGGGATGAGCACCGGCCGAAGCGTCAGCGACACGTGCGCGCTCAACGCGCTGTCGCAAGTGGGCCCGGTGAACACGCTCTTCACGGGCGACGCGGCGCCGGCCACCGCACCCGTCGTGCCGCGGACGGCCGAGTTCTGCGTGGCCAAACGGCCGGCGACGCAAGTCAAAATGCTGGCCATCTATCCGCTGCCGTGGGATTTTCAGGTCAGCGCGACCTATCAGAACATCCCGGGCATCCCGGTGACGGCGAGCCGCGTGTTCACCAATGCCGAGATCCGGCCCTCGCTGGGCCGCGATCTGGGCCAGTGCCGCGGCGCGGCCACCTGCAACGCGACGGTGGTCGTCGACATGATTCCCTACGGGACGGAGTTCGAAGATCGTCTGCAGCAGGTCGACCTGCGGCTCACGCGTTCGTTCCAGGCGGCGCGGGCGCGGATTCGTGCGAACGCCGACTTCTACAACCTCCTGAACGCGGGCGACGTGCTGAACATGACAACGCGGTATGCCGGCACGGCCGGCGGACAGTGGCTGCGGCCGATTCAGATTCTCGGCGGGCGGATGTTCAAGTTCAGCGCGCAGCTCGAGTTCTAGGCTCGACTTCTGGGCGGGCCTGAAGGTCCCGCCTCTACGACAGCCGTGCACGATGGCGGTAGAGGCGGGTCTTCGGATCCGCCGTGGTGAGGGACACACGATGCGGAAGTGGTTCCGCTCAGTGCGCAGGGCGGAGCGCAGGTGCCGACGCCGGGCGAGTGGTCCCGGTTCACCGTGCCGCGCATGGCGGACGGGAAGCCCAATCTGAACGGCATCTGGCAGGCGCTCGTCCAGGCTAATTTCAACCTCGAAGACCACGAGGCGCAAGCCGGCCCGTACACGGAGCTGATGGGCGCCTACAGCGGCGAACCGGCCGGCCTGAGCGTCGTCGAGGGCGGCGTCATCCCGTATCGTCCCGAGGCGCTGGCGAAGAAAAGGCAGAACTTCGAGAACCGGATGAAGGCCGATGTCAGCCGCGACGATACCTGGCACGACCTCGGTGACCCCGAGATGAAGTGCTACATGCCCGGCGTGCCGCGGGCCACTTACATGGGCCACCCGTTTCAGATCGTCCAGGGCAATCCGGACTTCCTGCTCATCGCGTACGAATTCGCCAGCGCCTCGCGGATCGTGCGGATGAATTGGAAGGAAGAAGCCCCTGGCGATTTCTGGATGGGATGGTCGCGCGGCCGCTGGGAAGGGGATACACTCGTCATCGACGTGACGGGCCAGCGGAAGGAGACCTGGCTCGACCGCGCCGGCAATTATCACAGCGACGCACTGCGCGTGACGGAGCGCTACACGCTGGTGAGCCCGTACCACATCATGTACGAGGCAACCATCGAGGACCCGAAGACGTACACGCGGCCGTGGAAGATCAGCTTTCCGCTGTACCGCCGGATGGAGAAGAACGTCCAGCTGCTGGAGTTCAAGTGCCAGCCGTACGCGGAAGAACTGCTGTACGGGCGCTTCAACAAGAAGCCGTGACACCCCGAGGGAGGTGTTGGATGACACGTCGAGTGCTCATGTCACTGGCCGCCGCCAGCCTGGCCGTCGCGGTGGCCGCGGTGCTGACCGTACCGGTGGCGGGCCAGACGCAGAAGCCCGCGACAACGGCCGCCGGGGCACAGCCGGCCGCGAAGCCGGCGCCCGCGAAACCGGCGGCGCGTGCGTTTACGCCGCCGAAGACGTCGTGGGGCGATCCCGACCTGCAGGGCATCTGGAACTTCGCGACCAGCACGCCGCTCGAGCGGCCCGCCGCCGTCGGGGAGAAGGCGGTCCTTTCGGATCAGGAAGCGGAGCAGTTCGAGGAACAGCTCGCATTCAACCTCACGCGCGATCGCCGGGACGGTGGGAACGCCGCCGACGTGGCGCGGGCGTACAACGAGCACTGGATGGACCCGCGCCGGCTGGCGATCCTGGAGGACAAGCGCACGTCGCTCATCGTGGATCCGGCGAACGGACGCATTCCGCCCCGCGTCCCGTTCAGCCCCGAGCGGCAGCAGGCCGCGCGGGCGGTCGCGGCCGCGGTGGCGCGCTTCAACGCCGGGATGCCGGCCACCTATCACGAGTTCACGGCGCCGGTGCGCGGCATCATTCGCACGGACCTGCCGCCGTACCTCGGCACCATCTACAACAACACGGCGCAGATCTTTCAGAGCCCGGGATACGTCGTCATCGTGCAGGAGATGATTCACAGCGCGCGAATCGTTCCGATGGACGGCCGGCCGCACATCAACGAGACCCTGCGCCAGTGGCTCGGCGATACGCGCGGCCGCTGGGAGGGGAACACGCTCGTGCTCGAGACGCGCAACTTCCGGCGCGATCGCGGCGCGGTCTACGGCAACGCGAATCCCGACAGCTTCAGAATCGTGGAGCGCTTCACCCGCACCGGCGCCGACGCGCTCGCCTACGAGTTCACGATCTCCGATTCGACCACGTGGGAGCGGCCGTGGACGGCGATGGTTCCGTGGGCCCGGATCAAAGAGCAGCTGTACGAGTACACGACGCACGAAGACAACTTCGACTTGGTACACCTCCTCCAGGGCGCACGCGTGCGGGAGGCCCGGGGAGAGAAGGCGCCCGAGCCAACGGGTCGTCCGGCGGCCGGCGGTGACGGCGACAGATAAGAAGGGGTGAGTCGATGCGAACGACACTGTTCAGTGTGGCGGCGGGAATCGTGCTGGGCCTGACCTCCGGCACGGTCTCGGCGCATCACGCGTTCAATTCGGAGTTCGACGCGAACAAGCCGGTCAAGGTGCAGGGGACGGTCAGCAAGGTTGACTGGATCAATCCCCACGCGTGGATTCACATCGACGTGAAGAAGCCTGACGGCACGGTCGAGAAATGGATGTTCGAGGCGGGCACGCCGAACACGCTGATGCGGCGCGGCCTGACCAAGAACTCGGTGGCCATCGGCACGGAAGTGATCGCCGACGGCTATCAGTCGAAAGACGGCATTTGCGAGCCGGCCTGCCGCGCCAACGGCCGCGATCTGCGGCTTCCCGACGGCCGGATTCTGCTCCTTGGCGCCGACGGCGGCGCCGCCCGGCAGTAGGCGCCGGCACGCTCGCCAGCGGGACCGCAGTGCGAGTTTTTTCGCGCGCCTGGGGGCTAACTCCCGTGGCTGCTGTCACTTGACCGGCAGCCACCGGGAGTGCTATTAACCCCGTGACCATCGCGGGCGGTCACCTACGATTCACCCTGCATTGGTTCCGGGAGGTGTGTAGATGCAGTCCCGAGTCTTGACTGTGGCGGCAGCCCTGGCCGCGGTGTGCGCGTTGTGGGCGGCTGCGCCCCGCGCGCAGACGCCGTCCGGCACAAAGGAATTTCATCCGACGACGACGAATACGGACGCCGCGATCACGGCCGCCGCCGAAGCGGCGCGCGCCGCGGCCGAGGCGCGTGCGAACTGGAAGGCGCCCCGCACGCCGTGGGGCGATCCGGACCTGCGCGGCTACTGGTTGAGCCTCAGCTACACGCCGCTCGAACGCCCCGCCGAGCTCGGCGACAAGGGGTTCTACACCGAGCAGGAGGCGCTCGAGGCGTTCAAGAAAGCGGTGGAAGCCGACGCGGAGGTCGATCCGCGAACCGTGCACTACGACTGGAAAGAGTACGGGATGGATGCATGGCAGAGCCCCGTGCGGCCGAACCTCCGCACGGGACTGATCGTCGATCCGCCCGACGGACGCATTCCACCGCTGACGCCGGACGGGCAGAAGCGGCGCGCCGCCGCCGGCCGGGGCATTACCGTCCCGAGCCGCGGTCTCTACGAGCGGTGCGTGACCGGGAACCAGGGCCCGCCGCGAGTACCGGGCAATCATGACGCCGAGTCGCAGATCATCCAGTCGCCGGGCTACGTCGTGCTGCTCCTGCAGTCGAACAGCGACGTTCGCATCATTCCGCTCGACCGACGTCCGCACCTGCCGTCGAGGGTTCGCCACTGGCTGGGCGATTCGCGTGGGCGGTGGGACGGCGACACGCTCGTGATCGAAACCACCAACTTCCATCCCGATCGCGAGTGGCGCGGCTCCGCCGGAAGCATGCACCTGGTCGAGCGGTTGAGGCTCGTGGATGCGAAGACCATCGAGTACACGTTCACCGTGACCGATCCGACGACGTGGACCAGGCCGTGGACGGCCGAAGTGCCCTGGCCGCGTATCGAGCCGGGAATGTACGAGTTCGCATGCCACGAACAGAACTACGGGGTGATCAACGTCGTGAGGGGCGCGCAGATCCGTGCGCGGGAGGCGGCACGCAGCGGTCGTCCCGCGCGCGCGGAGCGTGAAGGTGAATAACATGAAACGTCTCGTTGTGGTCGGATCTCTGGTCCTCCTGCTGCCAGCCGCGGTTCGCGCGCAGAGCAGCATCACCGGCACGGTGCGCGACACGTCCGGAGCGGTGCTGCCCGGCGTCACCATCGAAGCGGCCAGTCCCGCGCTGATTGAGAAGGTCCGCGCGACGGTAACCGACGGTCAGGGCGTGTACCGGATCGTCGATCTGCGCCCAGGTCCTTACACGGTCACCTTCACGCTCCAGGGCTTCAACACGTTCCGCCGCACGGGCATCGAGCTGCGCGCCGAGTTCACGGCCACAGTCGACGCGGAACTGATGCTCGGCACCGTCGAGGAGACGATTACGGTGACGGGCGAGGCGCCGCTCGTCGATACGCGCAGCGCCCGGGCGCAGACGCAGTACGCCGCCGAGACGCTGCAGGCCTTGCCCGGGACCGGGCGCCTCTCGACG
>JACPCS010000110.1 GCA_016184455.1 Acidobacteriota bacterium | reverse complement strand
CGGGCGCGATGAACAGGCGCGGGTGAAATGTCGGCACGAAGCTGACATCGATCGGGTCGCGGCGGCTGAAGAAGCTCTCCGTGTCGGCGTCGTCGAGCGGTTCCACGCGAATGACGTGAGGACCTGGCTCCAGCCCTGCGATCTGAAACTCACCGTCGCGATTCAGCGTGAAACCGGCCACGAGGCGGCCCGTTTCGGGATTGAACGCGGTGACGTGCGCGCCAAGCACGCCGGTGCCGCTGCGTGTCACGCGTCCCCGCGCGACGGCCGTCTCACGACGGAAGTTGCCGTCCGGATAGAGGTCCGACACGCCGGCGATGTCATCCGGCTGCAGCTCGCGATCGTGGGTGACGCCGCGGCCAAGCGAGATGGGAAACATCACGGAGCCGGAGGCGAGCACGCGGCGGCCGCCGTCGGGCCGCGGCTCGGTTTCACCGAGCGCGGAATGTCCGAGGCCGAGCAAATGGCCGATCTCATGGACCGCCACCGACTCCAGGTCGAATGCGGCCCCGTCGCCGGACGGCGCCGTCGACCACGGCTGGGCGGAGTTGAAGAAGATGTCGGCCTCGACGATCTCGCCCGTGAATGTGTCGATCAGGAAACCGGTTGCGCCGAGCACACGATCCATCCCGGGCTGGTCCTGGAACCCGAGCACCGAAATCCCGTCGTCGTCGAACGGCTCCGCACCGGTGAAGCCGACGAACTGAAAGGCGATCGATGCGGTTGGCACGGCCTCCCAGGTCGCAAACGCGCGCGCCATGGCCGCCTGGAAGTCGGATGCCGAGACGCCGCCGGTGCCGCGGTCCTTCGCAAACCAGCGGACCGGCGTCCGCTGCCACGTGAGCGTGATCGACTGGCCCGCGCGCATCACCGTGAAGTGGAGGTACGCGTGTGCCGGCTGGACGATCGTCAGGCCCGCCACGAGGACGAGCGTCGCGACCTTCATCGCCGGCGCTCCAGGATACTGTCGATCTCGCGGGCGAACGCCGTGAGCGCCAGCGGCCCGCGCGCGGCGCCTTCGCGCATCACGACTGTCGGCGCGCCCTGATGCCGCGCCACTCGGTAGACCCCCTGATTGAGGCCGAAGAGCGCGGGGACCGCCGGCGGCCGTCCGTCGAGGAACACCACGACCTCGTCGCCCTCCTCGAATTCCGGCGCACCGACGAGCACACGGCGGTACCGGCCCACCTGCCCGTTCGGCACGCGGAACATCACGCGCGGACCAGGACTCCCCTTGAGCGCGTCGACGACGGCAACCGTGACGAACGTCTCGATGCCGCGCGGCGGCGCGCTCACCGCCGACCGGACGTCGACGACGCGTCCGTAGACGATGAGGACCGATTCGGACACGACGGTCTCGAAATCGGCCGGAAGGAGCACCGTCGCGGAGGCCGGGGAGACGACCGCGACACAGAGGAGCACTGCAAGCGCAACTACGAGGCGACAGTGTGGCATGGCCGGGCTTGCCTCTATGCAGAAGTCGCGCCGCCAGAGGCGCGCGCGGCGACCTCGAGTATGGCGTACGCCGCCCGCGCGCTGGCGCCACCCGACCCGAGCTGCGCACGCACGGTCGCAAGCGCGTCGCGCATGCGCGCGTGGCGATCCGCATCGGTGAGGAGCGCAATCGCCTCCGACGCGATTCGGTCGGGAGTGCAGTCGTCCTGTATCAGTTCGGGGACGATGCGGCGCCCGGCCACCAGGTTCGGCATGGCGTACGTGTCCACTTTCAGAAAGGGCTTTCCGAGCCTGTACGACAGCGGAGACACCCGGTAGACGACCACCATGGGCCGTCCGTGCAGCGCCGTCTGAACCGTGGCGGTACCCGAGGCGGTGATCACGACATCCGAGGCCGCCAGCACGTCGTCGGTCGCGTGCTCGACAATCGCGGCGCGGCGCCCATCAGGCTCTCCAAACGGATCAAACAGCGCGTCGGGCAGGTGTGGCGCTCGCGCGACGACGAACTGCACAGGAGGCACGGCGGCGCGGATCTTCGGCATTGCGGCCGCGATCGCCGGTGCGATCCGGCGCAGCTCGTTCGGACGGCTCCCCGGCAGCAGCGCCACCGTCGGCGCGTCGGGCTGCAACCCCTGGCCGCCGAGGAAAGCGGCACGCGGCTGAGAGGGGCGCGCGAGGTCGACGAGCGGATGGCCGACGAACTGCACCGGAATCCCGGCGCGCTCGTAGATGGCCGCTTCGAACGGAAAGATCACCAGCACTCGATCGACGACGCGCTTCATCGTCTCGAGACGCCCGGGCCGCCACGCCCAGAGCTGCGGGCTCACGTAGTAGACGACGGGAACGCCGAGGCGCCGCAGCGCCGCCATGACGCGGAAGTTGAAATCCGGGAAGTCGATCGCGACGAAGACGTCCGGCCGGCGCGCCCGGGCGGCGCCCACGAGCCGCCGGTACATCGCGTACGAGCGTGGCAGCACGCGCACCGCCTCGGTGAGGCCGGTCACCGTGAGGCCGGTGAAGTCGCCCACGAGCGACGCGCCGGCCGCCTGGAGCCGGCGGCCGCCACATCCGACGATCTCGACGCCTGGTGCACGCGCGCGCAGCGCCGCGGCGAGGGCGCCGGCGTACAGGTCGCCGGACGCCTCCCCGCACGAGATCATGACTCTCATGCGGGCGTCAGAGCGGCTGGTCGAAGAGCTTTTCGTCGATGCGGGTATTGAAGGTGACGGACGTGATCGCGCGCTCGATGATCAAGCGGCCGTTCGAGAGGACCGATGCCTTGAACGGCACCGACACGTTGTCGACGGAGCGATAGTCGGAGAACACTTCTTCGATCTTCATCGGCAGGCCGTCGGGGCCCAGGGCGGTGTAGTTCTGGCGCGCGATGCGGGCGTCGCGGTCGATGTAGAGCCGCACGGGCGGGAAGTCGGTGCCGCTCACCTCGAGCACCTTCAGCACCTGTCCGTCCCGGCCTTCCTCGGGCAAGAGCCGCAGCGCCAGACGCCCTTCGGCCGCGGCGATCAGCATCGGATAGGTGTCGCGGCGGGCGGTGGCGGCGAAATCGTCGCGCATGCCCGGCGGTGCGGCCGAGACGCCGCTCAGGTCCTTCACCCACGCGGCGCCGCTGTTATACGTGTGCACAATCTGCTGCCCTGCCAGCAGGCTGTCCACTCGGAACTTGTCCGGGTAGATCACAGAGGTCTTGGTCGGCAGCGGCGTGCGGCCGTTCGGCGTGACGATGGTGCGGTCCTCGTCGGCGACGACGGTCCGGATGCGCTTGAGGGCGTCGAGGCCGCCCTTGGCTTCTATGATCTGGTGCAGGAGCGCCTTCGGGTCATCGCTCCTGGGATTCACCTGCTGCGGCGTGTACGCGGTGTGCCGGGACAGGAACGACCCGAACGATCCGAACGTCCCGAACGAGTCGAACGACCGTGCGCGCTGTCCTTCCCGCTTCAGCGTCGCCGCCATCAGGTCGAGCTGATCGATCGGGATGACTTCGAGCTCGGTGAAGCCGACGCGCTGCAGCTGCGGCACGAACGCCGATGCGTTGCCGACGAGCACGATCGACAGCCGGTCGGGCCGTACGTACTGCCGCGCGACGCGCTGGATGTCGTCGGGCCGCACCGCCTGCACGCGCTCGCGGAACGTGCCGATCTCCTCGACCGGCAGCTCGTAAAAGACGACGTTCAGTACCTGCGCGGCGATGTCGCCGGGCGTTTCAATCGTCAGGGGGAAGCTCCCCGCGAGGTACGCCTGGGCGTCGGACAGCTCGCTCTGCGAGACGCGATCGCGCTGCAGGCGCGCGAACTCGTCGACCATCAGCCGCAGCGCCTCGCCGGTCGTTTCGGTCCGGGTATCGGTCTCGGCGACGACGTGCCCCGCCTGCTTGCGCGCCTCGGTGTCGGCCTGCGCGCCGTAGGTGAGGCCGCGCTCCGATCGAAGGACGCGGTGCAGCCGGTTGGCCCCCTCGCCGCCCAGGATCTTCACCGCGAGGTCGAACGCCATGTAGTCGTCGTGCTTGCGCGGAATCGCGAGCTGCCCCACACGGATCTCGGTCTGCACGGCGTCGGGCTTGTCGATGACCACGACGCGGCGCGTCGGCGGCGGCGGATCGACGGACGTGACCGGCAGCACCTCGGCACGGGGCCAGTCGCCGAACGCCCGCTCGGCGGCGGCGAACCCCTCCTCGCTGGTGACGTCGCCCACGATCGCGAGGATCATGTTGTTCGGCACGAAGTAGCGCCGGTGGAACTGCTGGAGATCGGCGCGCGTAATCGACGCGAGCGTCTCTGGCGTCCCGCTGTTCGGCAGTCCGTACGGGTGGAACCCGTAGACGAGCCGCTCGAGCAGCACGCTGGCCACATAGTCGGGATCGTTGCTGCTGACCTGCAGGCTCGAGATCGCCTGCTGCTTCTGCCGGTCGATCTCCTCGGCCGCGAACGCCGGGTGCCGGGCCACGTCGACGAGCAGGTTCATCCCGACGTCGAAGGAGTCTTTCATCACGACGACGTTGACGTAGCTCAGGTCGGAGCCGGATCCGGTCGCGAGGGCGCCTCCGATGAAGTCGATATGGTCGGCGATCTCCTGCGCGCTCTTCGTCTGCGTCCCCTGATCGAGGAGTGACGCGACGAGGCTCGCCACGCCCATCCTGCCGGATGGATCCTGCACCGATCCGGCGCGGACCAGCAGCCGCATGCTCACCGCCGGCTGCTCATGATGCAGCACCGCGATCACCTGCAGGCCGTTGCGCAGCGTGCGCATCTGGTACGGCGGGAACTTGACCTCGCGCGCCGCCAGCGGGCGCGGCGGCGGCTCGGACGGCCAGAAGAGGAAACGGCCGTCGCCCGTGCGCTCGAGCTGCGCGCTCGCGACGCTCGCGCACAACACAACTCCCAAGACGCCAACGCCCAACTTCCAAAGACGCCAAGCACTCAGGACTTGGGAATTGGACCGTTGGGAGTTGGGAGTTGGCCGTTGGGAGTCGCTCATCGCGAGCCTCCCTTCGGCAGCACGTGGAGGACGAGCCGACTCGACTCGTTGAAGTAGGTGCGCGCGACCCGCTGCACGTCGGCGACGGTGGTGTTCATGAAGATGTCGAACTCGCCGTCGGCGGTCGTGATGTCGTTGTGGATCACCGCCGCGTGCGCCAGGTGCATCGCCTTGTCCTCGTCCGTCTCGCGGCTGAGGATGTAGTCGCGCGCGAACTGGTTCTGGGCCCGCTGCAGCTCGTGCGCCGTGACGCCCTCGGTCTTCAGCTTCTCGAACTCGGCGATGAGCGCCTTCTCCGCCGCCTCCGGTGTCTGTCCCGGCTGCACGATGCAGACCGCAAAGAAGAGATTCGGGTGCTCGATCAGGTTGCCGCTGCCGAAGGCGCTCAGACAGAGACGCTTGTTGTAGATGAGCTCCCTCGAAATCCGCGCGCTCTGGCCATCCGACAGGATCTTCGACGTGATGTGCAGCGGATACGAATCGGGATGGCCGTCGTAGGTGATGTGGTACGCGACCACCACCGCGGGCAGCGGCCATGCCTCCTCGACGACGCCCCGCTTCTCGCGGGGCTGCGGCGGCTCCTTCGGGATGTCGCGCGGCACCCGGCGCGCCGCCTTCGGGACCCGGCCGAAGTACTGCGTGGCGAGCTGCAGCGCCTGGGCGGCGTCGAAATCGCCGACCACGGCGACCGTGGCGTTCTCGGGCACGTAGTAGGTGCCGTGGAAGTCGCGGACGTCATTGATGGAGGCCGCCTCGAGATCCGCCATGCTCCCGATCGTCGGGTGCTTGTACGGATGCACCGTGAACGCGTGGTCGTAGATGATCTCGGAGAGGCGGCCGTACGGCTGGTTCTCGATCCGCATGCGGCGCTCTTCCTTGACGACCTCGCGCTCGCGCCGGAACGCCGCGTCGTCGACGCGCAGCGTCGCCATGCGGTCGGCCTCGAGCCAGAGCGCCAGCGGCAGATACTGCGCCGGCAGCGTCTGCCAGAACACCGTCACGTCCTCGGTCGTATATGCGTTGCTGCGTCCGCCAACGCTCGAGACGATGGAGGTGTGCGCGTCGGGCTCGACGTTCTTCGAGCCCTTGAACATCATGTGCTCGAACAGATGCGCGAAGCCGGTCCGGCCGGGACGCTCGTTCTTCGACCCGACGTGGTACCACACGGCCACGTGCACGATCGGCGTCGAATGATCTTCCGACAGGATCACGCGCAGCCCGTTCGGCAGCGTCGTCATCTGATACTGGAGCTTGGGAGGCCGGACCGCGGCCTGGACGGGCGTCAGCGCCACCGCCGCCACGACGCACGCCGCCAGCACCAGCCACGGGCTCTTCCCGTGACAGCCCTTCAACAGTGCCGGTGAGGTGAGAGCCCTTGGCTGGTGGGCAGAGTCTCTTGGCGCGCTTCGCGCGACTGGGACCGCTATGCGAGTCAGCAATCGTGCAAAGCTCGCCCAACGAGTCGCATAGCGGTCCAGCGCGATGCGGAGAAGAGGACGCATATGCGCTGATTATGGCATGCTGACCACCCGGAACCCGACGGTCACCCACGACCCGGTCGTGAATTCGAGCTGGTACGGGTCGATCCGCCGCTCCGCGGCCACGAACAGCTCGACGGCGGCCGCCGTGCCTTCCAGCCGGATGCCGCCTTCCCCGCGCGCGCCGTACTGAGTGCCCCGATCGCGCGAGAGGTCGACGCCCAGCACGCGCACGCCGCCCGCCGCCACGACCGCCGCGCGCGCCGCCACGCGCACGCGCGCCCGCGTCGCCGCGTTGAGCTCCCATTGGTAGTCGACGAACGAGCGTTGCACCACGCCGCGCACATCGACCCGCGGCTCGATCGTGGTTCGCCCACGGGTGAACGTGCCCCGCACCCGGGCGCCCGCCATGTTCCAGTCGATCGCCTGCCGCTTTGGTCGATCGCTCAGATGGCGCGACACGTGGTGAAAGACGCCGGCAACCTCGACGCGCCGCAGCCGCACCGACGCCGACGCCGCCAGCGTGTAATTGCCCTGGTTCGGATCGAAGACCCGGAACTGCTCTCCCAGGAGCACCTCGTACTCGGCCGTGAACGTCGCCCGCCCTCGACCGTAGTCGATGAAGTCGAGCTCCCCGCCAAAGCGGCCGTCCCAGACGAAGCGGGGATCGCCCTCGGCCAGATGCTCCATGGCGAGCTGAACGTCGAAGCGCGACAGGAAGTCGACGCTGGAGGTCTGTGCCGATGCCGGCGTCGCTGCCAGCACCAGCAGCAGAGCGGCGATCCGTGTCACTCGGACGACTCTCCGGAACCGGCGGGCGGCACGCCGAGCGCGCTGAGCCTTGCCTCGAGCTCCTCGATGCGCCGCTTCAGCTCTGGCAGCCGCTTGAAGAGGACCGACGCCTTCCGCCACGTGCCGCTCTCGATCGCGGGGTACCCCGCCACCATCGAGCCCGGCGGCAGCGAGTGCGTGATGCCCGACTGTCCGACGGCGACGCTGCCGCGCCCGATCGTCAGGTGTCCACCCACCCCCACCTGGCCCCCGAAGATCACGTCGTCTTCGATGTCGGTGCTGCCGGCGATGCCGACCTGCGCCGCCAGGAGCACGTTGCGGCCGACCGACACGCCGTGGCCGATCTGTACGAGGTTGTCGATCTTCGTGCCGCTCCTGATGCGCGTCTCGCCGACGGCGGGCCGATCCACCGTCGTGTTGGCGCCCAGCTCCACGTCGTCTTCGATGACGACGTCGGCGATCTGCGGAATTTTTTCGTGCGTGCCGTCGCCGCGGCGCACGAAGCCGTAGCCGTCGGCGCCGACGACCACGCCGTTCTGCAGGATGACCCGGTTGCCGATTGCGACCCGCTCGCGGATGGCGACGTTCGAATGAACGACACAGTCGCTGCCGATGCGCGCACCGGGTCCGATCGTGACGTTGGGAAAGATCACAGTGTTGTCGCCGATCGTGACGCCGTCGCCGACGACGACGAACGCGCCAATCGAGACGTTGCGGCCGATGTGGGCATCAGGCGCGACGGCGGCCTGCGCATGGACGCCCGGCGCCGGGCGCCACGCCGGCGCGAAGAGCGCCACCGCCCGCGCAAACGCCAGGTAGGGATCGGGGGTGCGCAGCATCGCGCACGGGGCGGGCGGCGCGTCTTCACGCAGGAGCACGGCGGAGGCGCGCGTGCGCGGCAGCGCCGACTCGTATTTCGGATTGGCGAGGAACGTCAGGTCACCCGGCTGCGCGTTCTGAATGCCCGCGACGCGGACGATCTCGACGTCGCCGTCGCCCTCGAGGCGGCAGCCCAGGCGGTCGGCCAGCTCGCGCAGCTTCACGTCTGTCTGAATCTATCATCGGTTGGTGGTTGGTGGTTGGTGGTTGGTGGTGAAGAACACGGAACCACCACCAACCACGAGCTACCAACCACGAACCAGCGATTATGCGTGGCGGACCGCGACGCGCTCGAAGAAGGTCGAGAGATGCTGCAGCCGAAGTCTGGCCGCGATGTCGTGCACGCGGGCGACGCGCGCGGGCGACTCCAGCGCGAAGACGTCGCGGAGCTCGGTCAACGGCGGGCACGGCCGGCCCGACCAGGAGGCGCGGCGCAGCCCCTGCACCGCTCCGCGCATCGACAACCAGTGGCCGACCACGCGAAACGCGAAGTAGTAGGCGAGCAGATTCGGACCGGGGATGATCGCAATCGGTCCTGACAGCACGAGACCGAACAGATCGATCACCAGCCAGACGCGATGGCGCTCGTAATCGCGCTGCAACATGCGGCGAATGAGCGCCATCACGTCATCGAAGGTCATGTCCTGCGGGTGCACGGCCACCGCCTCCGTGCAGCGGCGCAGGTTCCAGAGGAGCCGCTGCTCGGCGATGCGCGTTGCAATCCAGCCGAGCGCGCGGTCCTGAATGCGGCCCGACGCCGGGCCGTCGGCGCCCTCATGTCGATGCTGGCGTTCCTCTGCCGCGCGGAGCGTCGCCGTGAAGCGCTGCCGAAGCCGTCCGAAGAGACCCGCCGTCGGCACGGCGTCCGCCTCCGATTCCGCTGCCGGCTCGCAATAGAGCTCGTAGCGGTCGCGCCCGATCGGAATCACGTACACGTCCATCAGTACTGACGATAGCAAAGAACTGTGCGAGGGGGCGAGAGTGCGACGGCCTAGCGCACGCGTCGTCGCTGAGGTGCGGGCCGCGGCAGGTCGACCGGAACAGCCGGGCGTCCGGCGGCGTCCCAGGCGCCGGCAATCATCGCGGCGCTCGTGGCCGCCGCCTCACTCAGACGCCGCTCGAGGATGGGCCGGGTTGCGGCAAAGAAGGCGGCGAAGTACGCCTCGTCATAGACGTCGCGGCTTGCGATCGCCTCGCGGTCGTGCTGCAACACGGCCGGCACGAGCCGTGTGCCCTCGAGCAGCCGATCGAAGACGAACTCCCGCGCGTTCGCGACGGGCGGCAGCGGCTGGGGCGTGAGCCTCAGCTCGGCCCGATACCGCTCGAACAGCCCTGTCTCGAAGCGCGCGTGGATACCGCTCTGTCCCGTGAGCTGCCCGTCGTAGTTGACCACCGCATGAAACGGGACCATCGCGTCGGCGACGTAGTGTGCCAGCGCCGCGGCGAAGAGGAGGACGTTGAAACGCCCGAGTGCCGTCGGACGCTGGTATGCCTGGAAAGCGCGCCGCAGGTTTCCGTAGTACTCCTCGACGCGCCACGGCAGAGTGCCGTTCTGCTCGATCTGCGCGCGGCCGAACCTGGCAACGGCGGCTGTGAAGTCTCGCGGCAGGCCAGTGAAGGGATACGGGCCGTAACCCTCCCAGTCGAGGTCCAGGAAGTGATGCTTGTCTTCCTCCTCGAACCCCGCGGTCCGCCACGTGTCCGGATCGATCGACCGCTCGACCACGATGTCGCGGTAGCGATCGAACAGCGGACCGAGCTCGGGCGGCAGCAGGTCAACCGTGCGGTCCATCAGAAAGCGATGCACATCGTAGCCCCACGCGTCCGCGCGGCCCGCGGAGACGACGAGCACAAGGGCGGCCGTGACAGCAACCAGACACACGCGCATGCCGCGATCGATGATAGCGCGGGCGAGAGGCGGCGTCGGCGGTGGCTGCAAACGGCGCGTTTTCGGGCCGGCGCGAGGAATTCCCCGTCCCGCCCTATCGAGCTTTTTGGAACACGATCACGTATTCGGAGACGCCTTCGTTGAAGAAGCGGGCCACCTGCCCCGCCACTGTGTCGGTGCCCGAGCCAGGTTCCAGGCCGAGCACCTGGGAGTACCAGCGTCCCCCCTTGAGGATCTTCTGCGGCACGGACCAGCGAGAGGGATCATCGAGCACGGGGCTAAACGCGACATAGACGCCCTCTTGAGTCCACGTGGAGTCCGAGGACCGATTCAGGAGCATCACGTACTGCTCCAGATATGTGTTCCAGTGAACTGACGGACCCCAGAACGCGTCGACTCGGCCCGACGGGTCGTGCCACGAGATTGCCGCGGGATAGACCGGATGTGCGGCCGGATAGCGCATCACGCCCGCGGTATCGATCGAGGGATAGCGCCACACTCCCGCATCCCAGACCGCGACGCGCCCCTGTGGTGCGTCCCGATCGGCCCAGAGCATCCTCCCAACCGCGACGCCTTGCTGGGATGGATGGCGGGAATAGACGCTGAAGAAGAAGTAGACGTCGACGTGGCGCTCGTCGAGGATGACGCTGACGTCGCCGATGCCGCCCACGAAGTAGTCATTCAGAGTCTCGCACTGCTCCGTGTCTGCGGGCGCCTCCAGGACAACGCCCAGATCCTCCCAGGTGTACCCGCCGTCTCTCGAGCGCGCGGCCCCGATGCGCGGCGCTGTCTTCCCCGGAGCATCGCAGGCGATCCAGTTCGGCTCCCCGTGGTAGTAGCCATAAAGCGTCCCGTCGACGTCCTGGAGAATGGCCTCCAGCCAGCGCCGTCCATCGCATTCGGTGGTGCAGGTCATCTGATGCGCCCACGCCAGCTGGTTCACGGTCGGTCCGCGGCTCATCTGACGGCGCCCATCGAATGAATTCACCACGTGGAGCTGGTCGAGGCCGTCGATGCGCTGCCAGAACGCGGGACTGTTGGAATCGACGGGAGCGGGAAACTCGATGCGCGACGTCTTCTGCAGCGTGGCCTGCTGCGCCTCGGCGAAGCCGACCGGCACAAGGCCGAACGCCACGAGCCATGCTGCCAGCGTCAAGGTTGGTCGTCGTGACGGCGTCATCGCTCCCGCCCCCCGGATACGCGGTCGATCCTTCAGAATCGATATCCAACATTCACGCCGAACACCGTCAGCGTCTGCGTCTCGCCGTCCGCGAACACGACGAGCGCACGGACGTCGGGTCGAACCATCAGCCGTTCATTCACGTTGAAGCGAAGCCCGCCGCCGAAGCTCATTGTGGGATCCGTAAAGCTGCGCGTCTCCCAGACACCGCCAGGGGGGACGGTCATTGGACCCAGGCGCCGCGCGTAGAAGCCTGGCATCTCGCCCACGCCCCAATAGCCGGCCACGTTTGCCGGGCACGTCCCCGCACCGGGTCCGAAGCCGGCTCCAGGTCCCGGCCCAATGCCAGTTCCAGGCGCGGGACATACGGTGCTGCCGGGACCGAACTGCGCCCCGGCGGGACCGAGGAATGCCGGATTCGCCAGCTCGAATGACGTTCGGTACAGGCCACCACCCACGGCGGCATACGGCACGATCCGCTCACGTCCGGAAATGAGGTTGACGAGGAAGCTGCCGCTGACGCTCAGGGCATCGGCCCCCGCGCCTCTGTCGAGGTACGTGCCCTGGGCTTCGAGTGCCGTGCGGTCGTTCACGTCAAAGAGCAGCGACCCTCCGAGGGCCACGCCCGTCGTTGACGTCGTCGAACCTAAGCCCCCGACAAAGGACACGGCGGTTCGGGGTGCGATGTCGGACTGGGCAGACGCGGTGGATGCGAGGAGCGCGACTGCCGCCCCCGCGATGATGAATGTTCTGATCGGTCTCATAAGCCTTCCTCCTGGGATTCGAACTCACTTCGTTGGAGCCTTGGTCGCCCAGAAGGGTTCGCACGCTCTTCAGGACAAGTGAGCGTTCACGCAGCCGCGTTGAGAATGGCCTGCACAAGTGCGACCTCCGGTTGAGCCCCGACCAGTTCGACGACTCTGTTGATGACGGTCTTCGGGACGCCGTGCACGTGGTATTCGGCCGCAAGCTCGGGAAACTCGCTGATGTCGATCACGTCCGCCGTCACATTCGCGCTTTCCACGGCGACCTGGTGGGCCAGACTGGCGACCCTGGGGCAATACGGGCACGTCGGGGTCACGAAGACTTGGAGGTGTACCGGCCTGGTGAGCGTCGCGAGCTTCCGGACACTGTCGGTCACCAGTCGGGTCGTACCATTCGCGACGGCCACGAGATCCTCGAGCAGGGTGCCGAATTCCAGGCCAGCCGGGATGCCGACGTATCGAAGCACGCCCCTGGTGTGAGCCGTGAAATGCGAAATGGGTTCGCGGCGGCCCCGGTGAATATCCCGGGGGCAGCGACGTTTACGCCGTCTGTTGCAGGAACGCGCGGATGGCGTTGCGAACGGATTCCTCAAGTAAGGGTGGGACGTCGGGCGGTTGCGTGCCGCGACAGAGGGCGAGCGTCTGCCGGAGCGACGTGCACGCGTCGCGGCAAGGCGCGCATCCCTCGAGATGGACTTCCATCTCGGCGCAGACCTCCGGCGCAATCTCGCCCTCGAGATAACGGGAGAAGAGCGCCAGCACATCGGGACAGCGTGTGCCGGCCTGGCCTGTCGTAGCGGGAAGGCCCAGAACGGGCGCGACGCGCTGTCGCACCGCCAGGCGGGCACGATGCAGCCGGCTCTTCACGGCCTGGACGCTCACCCCCAGCACCTTCGCGACTTCCGGCGCGGAGAGGCCCTCGATGTCGCGCAGCACCAGCACTTCGCGCTGCACCGTGTCAAGCGAGTCGATGGCGGCCGAGAGGGCGCGTTCGATCTCTCGGCCGGCAGCCTGCTCCTCGGGGCCGGGTGCGGGGTCGGGCGGATCGCTACGCCGGAGGTCGCCCCGTGATTCCACTGATTCTTGATGGACGGGGGCGAACTTCCTGCGGCGTCGCTTCTTGATGCAGAAGCTCCGGGCGATCGTGTACAGCCAGGTCGAGACGGTGGCGTCGCCCCGAAACTCGCGGATGGAGCGGAGCATGGCCAGCAGCGTGTCCTGCATGATGTCGCCGGCGTCTTCCAGGTCACGGCACATCTTGACGGCGAACCGGTAGACCCGGGGCTGATAGCGCACAATCAGGGCTTCAAGCGCGGTTCGGTCTCCCTCGCGTGCGGCAGCCAGCAGATCGGCATCCGGTCGGTGGCCGGAAGGCGGCAAAGACTCGTTCGGGGCGGTCATGTCTTCATCTCACATCATGCTGCCGCTCGCGGATCGCCCGGCGGGCTCGAAGCGGCCTGGGTACTGCTACCTGACCCGTCGGATCCGGTTCAGTGGCCCCGACCGGATCGGCGAGTGCCGCGAAAAATGGGCAACCAGCAGTTCGTAGTCGACGCCGACCACGACGGAGGCCGCCGCCGACGCCTGCCCGAGCGCCGTCATGCCATCGCCACTGTCCCAGAGGAAGTTGCTCGTGGCGAGCCAGTACTCGCGCGCGGGATCGAGCGGCGCGCCGCCTATCCGCACCGACGCGCGGTCGATGCGCTGACCGCGCGGACGGGAGGCGTCGTACGCGTACGTGAAGCCGTCGGAGATCTGCATGATGCGGACGCGCTCCTCACCGAACTGCTCCTCGAGCATTCGCAGCAGCGTGGTCCCGCGGATCGACTTGACGATCAGCTCGTTGCCGAACGGGGTGACCGAGAAGAGCTGGGCATAGGTGACCGGTGTCGTGGCGGAGCGGGGCGTCGCGACGAGATCCGCACGAATCCCGCCGGGGTTCCAGATCGCGAGGTCGGCCTGCCCGCCGGACGTGTTCCTGGCGGCCTCGAGGAACGCGTCGGCGACGACGTCGCCGAGCGAGAACTCCCCCGCCTCGTTCGACGCGCGCGTCAGGCTGGCGGTAATCGATCCGACGACGCGGTTGCCGACCGCATCGGCGCGCGGACGATACCGCGCGAGGAGCGCCGTCTGCGCGGGATCCTTCGCGACATCGCGCGACACGATCACGTTGCGCGCCGACTTCGCCACCACCTCCCCGTCGGACCGGCGCACCTGCAGATCGACGTCGGTGACGAGGCGGCCCGCCGACGCGGCGCTCGTCACGAGCTTGCCGTCGATCGTGCAGTCGTACGCCTGATGGCTGTGGCCCGAAACGACCACGTCGATGTCGTCGGACATGCGGTTCACCAGGTCGACGAAGAACGGCGACATGTCCCGGCAGCCGTTGATATCGACGCGTCCCAGTTCGGGGTCGAACCCGCCTTGCTGCCCCCCTTCGTGCAACAGCACGACGATCGCGCGGACGCCTTGCTCGAGAAGGGCGCGCGCGGCCGCGTTCGCCGAGTCGGCTTCGGGCAGGAACGTCAGGCCCTGGACGGCCGACGGGACGATCACGCCGGGCGTCTCCTGCAGGATGATGCCGATGAATCCGACCCGCACGCCGCCAACCTCGCGCACGGTCCAGCCCGGGAGCAGCGGCCGCGGATGCTGTCCCTCGATGCCGGCCAGCGTCACCTTCTCGGGATCCGCCCGGCGCGGATCCAGCACGACGTTGGCCGCCAGGTACGGAAACGCCGTACCGGTGTACGGCGTGCCGTCCTGACACCCGTCAACGGGATGGCAGCCGCCCTTCTGCATGCGGTAGAACTCCCACCAGCCTTCGTCGAGGTCATGGTTGCCGAGCGCGGAGATCTCCAAGCCCGCGAGATTCAGCGCCTCGATCGTCGGCTCGTCGTGGAAGAGGCTCGAGAGGAGCGGCGACGCGCCCGCGTTATCGCCCGCCGAGACGGTCACGGTGTTGGGGTTGGTCGCTCTCAGCCGCTGCAGATGCGTGGCGAGATACTCGATGCCGCCGGCGTCGGTATCGGCGATGCGTCCGGTCCCACCTGAGGCCGCCTCGACGGCGCCGTGGAAATCGTTGATCGCGAGCAGCTGGACGTCGACCGTGCCGCCCGTCTGCGGTGCACGCTGCACGACCGCCGTCACGGCCACGACGACCGCGGCGCTGGCGAGTGTCATGCGTCGCACGCGACTCACGATCGAGAATGATAAAGGATGCTTCGCATCGGCGCGCACATGTCGATTGCCGGCGGCGTCTCGAAGGCGGTCGACCGCGCGGTGGCGCACGGCTGCGAGGCACTGCAGATCTTCACCAAGAACGCCAGTCGGTGGCGCGGCAAGCCGCTCGAGCCGGCGGAAGTGAACGCGTTCCGCCGCCGGATCGAGGAGACCGGCATCCGGCCGGTCGTCTCACATGCCAGCTATCTGATCAATCTCGCCACGACCTTCCCGGCGCTCAGAGAGCAGTCGATTGCAGCGTTCGTCGACGAGCTCGACCGCGCCGATGCGCTCGGCCTGCTCGGGGTCGTCGTTCATCCGGGCACCTGCACCGCGGGCAGCGACGAGGACGCGCTGCGGTTGATTGCGGACGCGATCCGGCAGGCCTTCAAGGCCCGGCCGCGCCGCCCGACGATGGTCATTCTGGAGCACACTGCAGGCCAGGGGCGGACCGTGGGACACCGGTTCGAGCACCTGGCCGCGATCATCGGCCACCTCCGGGGGGCGGCCCGCGTCGGCGTCTGCCTGGACACCTGCCACCTGATCGCATCCGGCTACGACATCACGACCGAGCGCGGCTACCGCGAGACGTTCGCGGCGTTCGGCCGTCTCGTGGGACTCGACCGGCTGAAGGTGTTCCACGCGAACGACTCGAAGAAGCCGTGCGGCAGCCGCGTGGATCGGCACGAGCACATCGGCCGCGGCTGCCTGGGCGAGGAGCCGTTCCGGCGCATCCTGCACGACCGCCGTTTTGCAGGCCTGCCGATGCTCATCGAGACGGAGAAATCGGAGCGGACGACAAAGCCGGGCACGATTGAGACGGATCCGTACGACGTGCAGAACCTGGCCACTCTCCGACGGCTCCGGGGGAGCTGACTCGACGGCGTCAGCGCGAATGGGGCGCCTCCGGGACCACCGTCGACGCGTTGAACCGCGCCGGCGTCTGACCGGTGAAGCGCATATCGCCGACGGTCACGCGCGTGCCGCCAGGCACCGGCTCGAGCGTCCAATACGGAAATCGCGCCCAGGCGAGAAATCCGCGCACGTTCGGCGCCCGGCGCGCACGCGCGACGCGCGGGTCGTCGTCGTTCTCGGGTACCACGGCCGGATCCAACGTGAGCCGCGTCGGAAACCACTCGAAGGTGCCCGTTTCGTACCCGAGTCCGCTGTCGATGACGACCTGCTTTCGGAACGGCGTGACGGGCACGGGGCCGACCATGAGGGCCACCGGGTTGCCGCCGCGCGTGCGCCGCCACTCGTCGAGCACCACCGCCCGCGCCGCGCGCGCGTTCAGCGTCATCGACAGGATGTAGACGACGGCGAGCGCCAGCGCGTGCTGCGCGAGCAGCGGACCGCGGCGCCGCCGCGCAAACCAGACGCCTCCGCCGAGGATGAGCCACAGCCACGGGTCGAGAATGAACAGCACGTCGCCATAGAGCCACCGCCAGTCGAACGGCGCGAACAGCCGCAGGCCGTACGGGTTGAGCAGGTCCAGCGCGACGTGCGAGAGGACGCCGATATAGCCGAGCAGGAGCGTCCACCTCGCGTCGAAGGCCGGCGTGTCCCCGCGGGGGCGCCGGAGCCGATCGACGGCCATCAGGACGCCGGTCAACACAACCGGCAGCAGGGCCTGCGCGAGCGGACCGTGGGTCCATCCGCGGCGGAACGCGACCGCCGGGGCCTCGGTCGCCAACACCAGCACATCGACGTCGGGCAGGTTGGCGGCCACCATCAGCGCGGCCGCGCCGTAGCGGGTACGCCGTTTGAGTCCTGCCTCGCCGCAGGCGGCGCCGACGAGCGTATGACAGAGGTTGTCCACTTGAGATGGGCGTTAGTATGAAGAACGTATCAATGCACCCCGGCGGGCGGCTCGCGTACAGTTTGGGTCTGTTCCTGCTCGGCATTGTAATCGCCGGCTGCGAGCTGCTCGACAAGACCAAGTCGCCGACCGCCCCGTCGACGATCACCCCGCCTGCGGCCGACGCCCCGATCAGCTATACGGCTCTCGGCGCCAGCGACGCCAACGGCGTCGGCGCCAGCGTCAGCTGTGCGCCGTTCCTGGCCTGCGACAACGGCACTGGATACGTGCCGACGCTGGCACGGCAGCTGCGCGGCTCGCGTGAGGTGACGCTGATGAACCTCGGCATTCCCGCCGCGGTCCTCAGTCCCGCGATCGAAACGCTCGCGCGGCAGCACGGACGCGAGGTTACCGGCAATTTCGTCGAGCGTGAGATGCCGTTCGTCCCGCGCGACTCGACGCTCGTCACCATCTCGGGCGGGGCCAACGATGTCAACGCGGTCGGCGACGCGATGCTGGACGGCGCCGCCGGGACCGATATCACGGGCTTCATCGACGCGCAGGCGCGCGCGTTCGGCGCCGATTACGACCGTCTCGTCCGCGGCGTGCGCAGCCGCGCACCGAGCGCCTTCATCATCATCCTCAACGTGCCGAACCTCGCGGCGTTTCCCTACGCCGCGCGGTATCCGCTGGAGCACCGGCGGGTGCTGCAAACGATTGCCGTCGCCTTCTCCCGCGAGGCCAACCGGCAGGCGGGCAGCGGCATCGTCGTGCTCGACCTGATGTGCGACCCGATGATGTACAGCCCCGGGTCGTTGGCATCCGACGGCTTTCACCCGAACGACACCGGCTACGCGCACATCGCCACCCGCCTGGCGGCGATCGTGAACGGCGCGTCGTCGTCGGCCGCGACGTCGTGCGGTCCGATGACGGCCGTGCGGTAGCTCACAGCGGCTGAGGCGAGACCGCGCCGGCCAGGTCGCGCTCGCCGAAGACCTGCGCCTCGAAGACGAGCACCTGGACGCCGCGCCGCCACCCGTCGCGCGGCAGCCCGGCTTTGAGACACGCGTGCGAGACGAACGTCTCGCGGTCCCATTGCTGCTCCGTCGCCACCTGCGGGAGCAGAAGCCCGCGCCGGCTCCACTGCTCGACGATCACGCCGTGGCGTCCCAGCTCGATCTCGTCGAGCGCGCGAATCTCGCGCTCCGGCGTCAGGACGGAGATCTCGATGTCGATGTCGGGCAGTTCGAGCAGCGAGACCGGATCGAACCGCGGATCCGAGTCGGCGACCGACGCGGCCAACTGCGCCACGGTCTCAGCGAGCGACGCGTGGGGTTCGAGCCGGCCGAGGCAGCCGCGCAGCTCGCCGCGGTTGTGAATGGTCACGAAGGCGCTCGCACGCGCCTCGAGGACGCCGCCGCGTTCCGGCGCCGGCACCGGCTGCCGCCGCACGCGCGCCTCGAGAGCGCGCCGCGCCAGCGCGAGCAGCCGGCGCTGATCGTCCAACCCAATCATGTCAACTTCCAAGATCCAACTTCCAACTCCCAAACCACAGCCATCGTCCTTGGGAGTTGGGACTTGGGAGTCGGGCGTTGATTGTCTCACCAGATGGCTGCCGCCATGTAGCCGACGACCGAGGACTTGTCCCCCGATACGTCGCCGGAATCCGCATACCGCAGCACGCGTGCGCGGGTGCACCCGAGCTGCGCCGCCGCGCGCAGCACCGAGACCATCGGTCCGCCGCCGCAGGCATGCCGCGGCTCGCGCTCGAGCGCGTCCATCAAACCTTCGGCATCGAGCGCCTCGACGTGGCGGAGCACGACCGAATCGAGGCGCGCCGCCACCGCCGCATCCTCGTAATGCGACAGATCGCTGCTCGCGACGAGCAGCACCGGATCGCCAGTCCGTGACGCCACCGTACGGGCGAGCGCGTCGCCCAGCGCCAGCGCCGTCTCGCGCCGCTGATAGCCCATGACGAGCGGCACGATCGGCACTCCCGGGAGCAGCCGCCCGAGGAACGGCAGCTGCATCTCGAGCGAATGCTCGCGTCCATGCGCGGTCGGATACTCCACGATCTCGTCGCACGCCGCGGCGATCGCGGCTGCGAGCTCCTCGGCAACCGGCACCAGACCCAACGGCGTGTCCCAGCCGCCGCGCGCCCAGATCGAGACGCCGTCGAAGCCGACGAAATGCGACGGCCCGACGAGGACGGCGGCCCCGTAGGCGCACGGCCGCACCGTCGCATACGCATAGGCCGCCACCGGACCCGAGTACATGAGACCCGCGTGCGGCGCGACAATCGCGCGCGGACAGGAGCGGGAGGGCACAGCGGCGGCAGCAAGATGCGCGTCGACGGCTTCCGCAAGCCGCGCCCCGCTGCCGGGATACCAGCTGCCCGCGACAGCCGACGGTCTGACCTCGCGCATGGCCCTGGGGTTTGTGATGATAGCATCGCATCCATGGCCGCCCGCCTGACCATCGCCGACGTCGAACGCATTGCCGCGCTCGCGCACCTCGAGTTGACCGCCGAGGAAAAGGAGCTCTTCACACGGCAGCTCGCCGACGTCCTCGCGTACGCCGAGCAGGTACAGGCGGTCGACACGAGCGGTGTCCCGGCGACGGCGCACGTGCTCGCCGAGCGCACCGAACGCGAGGACGACCCGCGCGGGTCGCTGCCGCGCGACGAGGCGCTCGCCAACGCGCCCGATGCCGCCCCGGGGGCGGGGCTCTTCCGGGTTCCGCGCGTCATCGCCTGATGCTGCCCTCGAGCGCCCGCGCCCTCCGCGACGAGATCGCCGCCGGCCGCGTGTCGGCGGTGGACGTGTGCGGCGAGGTCCTCCGGCGCATCGACGCGGTCAATCCATCGCTCAACGCCTTCAACCTCGTCGACCGCGACCGCGCGCGCGCGCGCGCGCGAGCGATCGACCGCCGCCGCACTGCCGGGGAGGCGCTCGGGCCGCTCGCCGGCGTGCCGGTCGCGCTCAAGGACAACCTGTGCGTGCGCGGGATGCGCACGACGGCGTCCTCGCGCATCCTCGAGCGCTTCGTGCCGCCGTACGACGCCACGGCGGTCGCGCGCCTCGAGGCGGCCGGCGCGGTCATCGTCGGCAAGACCAACTGCGACGAGTTCGCGATGGGGTCGTCGAACGAGAATTCCGCGTTCGGGCCGGTCGGCAATCCCTGGGCGACGGACCGCACGCCCGGAGGATCGAGCGGCGGCTCCGCAGCGGCGGTCGCGGCCGGCTGCGTCCCGCTGGCACTCGGATCCGATACCGGCGGATCCATCCGGCAGCCGGCGGCGTTCTGCGGGGTCGTGGGGCTCAAGCCGACCTACGGCCGCGTCTCACGCTACGGGCTGCTCGCATTCGCGTCGTCGCTCGACCAGATTGGCCCGATCGCGCGCACCGCGGCCGACGCCGCGCTGGCGCTCACGGTCATGGCCGGCGCCGACCCGGCAGACGCCACCTCCTCGCGCGAACCCGTCCCCGATTTCGTCGCCGCGCTCGGCGACGGCGTCGCCGGCGTGCGCATCGGCGTCCCGGGCGCGTTCGTCGCCGAAGGAGTCGATGCGGGCGTCGGCCGCGCCTTTGACGCCGCGCTCGAGACGCTGCGCGCCGCAGGCGCGGCGCTCGTCGACATCGAGCTGCCGCACGCGAAGTACGCGATTCCCGTCTACTACCTGATCGCCACGGCCGAGGCGAGCTCGAATCTCGCGCGCTACGACGGCGTGCGCTACGGCTACCGCTCGCCGCGCGCCTCTGACGGCACCGTGCGCGACATGTACGCCCGAACCAGGGACGAGGGCTTCGGCGCGGAGGTCAAACGGCGCATCATGCTCGGCACGTACGTGCTGAGCGCCGGCTACTACGACGCGTTTTATCTGAAGGCGCAGCAGGTGCGGACGCTGCTCAGGAGCGACTACCAGCGGGCGTTCGAGGCCGTCGACGTCGTTGCGATGCCGACGAGCCCGATTCCGCCGTTCACGCTCGGCGAAAAGACCGCCGACCCCCTGCAGATGTACCTGGCTGACGTCTTCACGGTGAGCGCGAACCTGGCAGGACTGCCGGCCATCAGCGTGCCGTGCGGGTTTGCCGACGGTCAGCTTCCGGTTGGCCTGCAGCTCACCGGCCGGATGTTCGACGAAGCCATGCTGTTGCGGATTGCCGATGCGTTCGAGCGCCTCACCGACTGGCACCGACGCACGCCGGCTATTTGAAGATCTGTTTCAGCGTGTCGAACTGCGACGGGTCGGTCTCGTCAATCTTCATCGGCGTCACCGAGACCCATCCGTTCTCCACCGCCCAGAAGTCGGTGCCTTCCGGTTGCTGCGGGCTCTTCTGCTCGTCGTAGGTGCTCCAGTAGATCGTCCGGCCAGACGGGTGCTTCATCTCCACGAAGCGCTCGGTACCGGTTCGCGTCTGTCCCTGCCGCGTGATCATGTAGCCCTTGTACCCACCCGGTGGGAGCGGTGGAATATTGACATTCAGGAACGTATTCGGCGGCAGGCCGTACTGCTTCACCCGGCGCGCGACCCACACCACCTCCTCGGCGGCATACACCAGGTCGCGCGGATAGGCCGCACCCGACATCGAGGCGGCAATGGCGGGGATGCCGTGCCGGGCGGCCTCCCGCGCGGCCCCGACCGTACCGGCGACCTGGGTCGACAGGCCAAGGTTGTATTGGGTATTCACGCCCGACACGACCAGGTCGGGACGCGGCATCACGATGTTGCTGATGGCGATGTTGACCGTGCTCGCCGGGGTCGTCGTCAGGCCGATGGCCGGCAGCCCGTTGGGAAGCTTCAGGTCGTGGCGCAGCACCGGCTCGGTCGTGACGATCGACTGCCCCTTGCCGGTCTGGTTGTCCATGGGCGCGACGACAATCGGAGTGCCGATCGCCTGCAGTGCCTGCGCGACCGCCGCCAGCGCGCGTTCGTGCACACCGTCGTCGTTGGTGACCAGAATGCGGTACGGCGGGACCGTGCGGAACTGCTGCGCCTCGATCGGCGCGAGCAGCCAGATCGCGACCAGCAGGACGAGCAGCGTGCGCAGCCTGTGCATGGGCCGAGAATAGCAGGGATTGGCGGCTACGGCTCGCTCGTCTTCGGCACGTCGTACTGAACGAGTCCGCGGCGCACCTCTTCCATGGCGACGCGCTCGGCCTTGTGCGCCTGGACGCGCGGGGGTTCTGCGCCATCCTCGTCCAGCCGGACCCGCGCGCCGCGGCGCAGCTGCTTGGCACGCATGGCCGCCACGTCGACGAAGAGGAACCGGCTTTCGATGGGCGGGGCTTTCTCCCGCGGCGGAGGTGGTACGTCCGCTTCCCCGGGAGGAACCAGGACGTCCTCGGAGGCCATAGACCGACAGACTAGCACTGAATCCCGGGATCCGGGATCGGGGATCCGGGATCCGGCCGAACCGGGATCCCATCGGATCCCGGATCCCGGATCCCGGATCTGTAGATGATCTGCTGTGCCATGGCTCCTTTCCTCATTTGCGATTTGTGATTTGGGATTTGTAATTTGAACGTGGAACCACAATCACACATCGCTAATCACGAATCACCAAGGCCTAGACGGCGGCGAGCTCGCGCACGCCTTCGAGAATCCCGAGCACCTCGTCCTCGCGGACGATCAGGTACTCCTTGCCGTCGATCGTGATTTCCGTTCCGGCGTACTTGCCAAAGAGCACCGCGTCGCCTTCCTTCACGTCGAGCGGGAGCACGTCGCCCTTGTCGTTGACGCGGCCCTTGCCGACCGCGACGACGCGGCCCTGCTGCGGTTTCTCCTTCGCGGTGTCGGGAATGATGATCCCGCCCCCCTTCTGTTCGTGCTCCTCGATGCGCTCGACCAGAATGCGATCGCGCAATGGACGCATCTTCATACTGGGTGACCTCCTTACCATGATTGAGCGTACGAAGGCCGCGCTGTTACGCAGCCACGTCCACGTTGATAGTCCGCGGCCGAGCCTCTTCCTTGAACGGCAGCCTGACCGTGAGCACGCCGTTCTTGAACTCGGCGCTCACCTTCGATGCGTCCACCGTGTTCGGCAACGTGAACGAACGATGGAACGTGCCGTAGCTCCGCTCGATGCGCCGGTAGTTCTCCTCTTTGACGTCGGCTTCGAACTTCTTCGAGCCCTTCAGCACGAGGGTGCTGTTCTCCACCACCACCTCGATGTCCTCACGGTTGAGGCCCGGCAGTTCGGCCTTCAGCACCAGATCGTGGCTCTCGGTCTCGAAGATGTCGACCGCCGGCGTCCAGCTCCCGCGGACCCCCGTGTCCTCGTCGCGGAGGTACTCGTCGCCGAAGAGCCGGGCGATGCGGTCTTGCATCGCGACCAGCTCGCGGAATGGATCGACTTTCACGATAGTCATGGTTCTCACTCCTCCTGCTCCGGCTAAAGCCGGACGCTACGTGTGCGTCATGCGTCGACGACTTCGCCTTCTTTCACGTCGTCTTTGCCTGAGGCCTGAGGCCCTGGGCCTGAGGCCTGCTGGTTGTAGAGCTGCTCGGCCATGCGATGCGAGGCCGTCTGCAGCGCGTCGGTCGCCTGCCGGATCGCCTGCAGGTCGTCGCCCGGTCGCCTGCCGCTGCGCGTTGTTGAAGTAGGCGGGCACCCGTGATGACCGCGTCGGTCACTTTCTGGCCGAGGTGATCCTCCGCGGCCGCCTTCAGCTTCTGGAGCACCATCGCCGATGACCACGGGCTCGCCGCCTTCCATGACAGCGACGACCGAGTTGGTCGTGCCGAGGTCGATTCCAATGACTTTGCTCATAGCCCTGTGGCTCCCTGATTTCGACTCTAGGAATCTATCTTAGTCCATATCAAGCATGTGATATGAGTCTCACTAGCTCATATTGAAGGGTGATTCCACGACCGCGAGTCGCGCCACAGCCCACGGCTCATCCGCCCTCACGGCGGAACGCCACAGCGGTATCCAGGGCGTATGCGATCATGGGGGCGCGTCGATGGTCCAGTTCTCCCTCATTCCGTCCGCCGAAGCGGCGGACCTTGCCGACGACATTCGGGAGCTGTTCGACGATCTCTCGCGGACGCTGGACCGGAATCAGCGGTCCTACTCGGGCGAGTGCCACCCGGCACTCGACGTGCTGGAAACCGACACTTCGGTTGAGGTCGCGGTCGATGTGGCGGGCGTGCCGCCGGGGGCGCTGCGTGTGCTGTTCCGCAGCGGCGTCCTCCTCATCGTCGGCGAGAAGGCGCCCGCCCCGGCGGCGAGCGAGCAGACGTTCCATCTCGTAGAGCGCGCCTTCGGCCGCTTCGCCCGCGCGGTCCGCGTCGCAGGCGCCTTCGACGTGCAGAACAGCCGCGCCACGCTCCGCGACGGCCAGCTCACGATCGTGCTGCCGAAGATCGACGATCGCCGCGGCCGCGCGCACCGCATTCCGATCACGTCCGCGGCCCGGCCATGAACATCCTCTTCATCGGCGACATCGTCGGACGGCCCGGACGCGAACTGGTGCGTCGCGGGTTGCGCGGCCTCGTGCAGCACCACAGCGTCGACCTCGTCATCGCCAACGTGGAAAACGCCGCCGCCGGCTTCGGCCTCACGAAAGACATTGGCGACACGCTCCTCGAGGCCGGGGTCGACGTCATGACGTCCGGCAACCACATCTGGGACAAGAAGGAAGTGCTCGAGTACATGCCGCTCGAGCCGCGGCTGCTCCGCCCGGCGAACTACCCGGCCGGCGTCCCGGGACGCGGCTCCTACGTCGCACAGACCGGCGACGGCCGCGCGGTGGGCATCATCAACGTGATGGGGCGCGTCTTCATGCAGCAGATCGACGACCCGTTCGCCATTGCGCTGCGTGAAATCGAGGCGATACGCCACCGGACCCGCGTGATCCTCGTCGACTTCCACGCCGAGGCCACGAGCGAGAAGACGGCGATGGGTTGGCATCTGGACGGCAAGGTGACGGCGGTGATCGGCACGCACACGCACGTGCAGACGGCCGACGAGCGAATCCTGCCGAACGGCACGGCCTATCTGAGCGACGCCGGCATGACCGGCCCGCACGACTCGATCATCGGGATGGAGCGCCAGCCGTCGCTCGCCCGTTTTCTGACCGGCATGCCGGTGAAGTTCGAGCCGGCATCCGGCAACGTGCGGCTCAACGGCGCGCTCGTCGAGGCCGACGACAGGACGGGCCGTGCCGCGAAGATCACGCGCGTCAGCTATTCGGAGGCGGATCTCCTCGCGTTGTCAGGAGCACCTACAGGTGCGGCTTTACACGTGACAACATGAGCTCGCTCTTCGACCTTCCCTTCGAGGAACCCGAGCCCGAGCCGCCGGCTGCCGATGCGGCGGCCGAGACGCCGGAGCCGCGGCGCATCCTGACCGTGTCGGAGCTCACCGCGCGCCTCCGCGTGCTCCTCGAGGAGCGGTTCGCGGACGTGTGGGTCGAGGGCGAGCTGTCGAACAGCCGCGTCTGGAACACCGGTCACATGTATTTCACGCTGAAGGACGCCGGCGCGCAGATCCGGGGCGTGATGTTCCGGTCCGCGCTGCGCGCGCTCCGCTTCACGCCGAAGGACGGGCTGCGCGTCGTGGCGCGCGGCCGCGTCAGCGTGTACGACCCGAAAGGGGAATATCAGATCGTCTGCGAGCACCTCGAACCCGAGGGGCTCGGGGCACGGCAGCTCGCCTTCGATCAGCTCAAGGAGCGGCTCGCGGCCGACGGGCTGTTCGACCCGCGCCGCAAGCGTCCCCTGCCGGCGCTGCCGCGGAAGATCGGCATTGTCACCTCGCTCGACGGTGCGGCGGTGCGCGACATCGTCAAGGTACTGCGCCGCCGCTATCCGAACGCGCACCTGGTAATCCGCCCGACGCGCGTGCAGGGGGAGGGCGCGGCGCTCGACATCGCCCGCGCCATGCGCGCCGTCGCCAAGGTCGCCGGCGTCGACGTCGTCATCGTCGGCCGCGGCGGCGGATCGATCGAGGACCTCTGGGCGTTCAACGAGGAAGTCGTCGCGCGCGCGATTGGCGGCTGCCCGGTGCCGACGATCGCCGCCGTGGGGCACGACACCGACGTCACGATCGCCGACTTCGTCGCCGACGTGCGCGCCCCGACGCCTTCGGCGGCCGCCGAGATCGTCGTCGCACGGAAGGACGATTTCTGCGCGCGCCTCGACCGGCTGGCCGACCGCGTGAGCGCCACGATGGGCGCGCGGCTGCACCGGCTCGACGCGCGGGTGCGCGCGCTCGAGGCGCGTCCCGGGTACGCGGGCCTGCCGGCGCGGCTGGCGCTTCGCGGCCGGCACGTGGCGGAGCTCGGCCACACGCTCCATCGTGCGATCCGGGCGCATGTCGCGGCGCGCGAGCGGACGTATCGCGGGCTCCGTCTGGCGCTGGAGACGTACGATCTGCGCCGGCAGCTCGGACGGGGCCGCACGCGCCTGGTCGCCGCGGAGGGACGAATCGCGGCCGCGAGCGCGCGTGTGCGCCATCGTGCGGACGGACGCCTCCGCGCCGCCGCGGCCGAGCTCGAGGCCCTGAGCCCGCTGGCCGTGCTCGGCCGCGGCTATGCCGTCTGCTGGACCGGCGACCGCACGGCCATCGTCCGCGACGCCGCGGCGGTCGCACGCGGCGATCGCGTGCGTGTCACGCTCGCGCGCGGGGAACTGGATTGCGAGGTACGAGACTCGGCGGGTCCGCCGTCTTCTTCGACGAGCGGACCCGCCCTGCGTACGTAGGCCGGGTCTCGCGGCGCGCGTGACCCATGCGCCGCAGACCCGGCGCGAGAGTCTATGGATACAACCATCAAGGACTTCGAGACGGCGATCGCCGAGCTCGAATCGATCGTGAAGAAGCTCGAGGAGGGCGACCTCCCCCTCGAGACCTCGCTCCAGCTCTACGAGCGCGGCGTGCAGCTTTCGCGCTTCTGCCATGCGCGCCTCGAAGAGGCCGAACACCGCATCGAGATCCTGAACGAGCGTGGCGAGCTCAAGGCGGCGCCGGCGGGACTCGGCGAGGACGACACATCACGTTAGGAGTGGATTTCCACCAGTACCTCGAGGCGCGCCGCGCCGAGATCGAGGCGGCGCTCGCGGCCGCGCTGCCGTCGCCGCCGGCGTGCCCCGCATCGGTCGCCCGCGCGATGCTCTACAGCCTCACCGCCGGCGGCAAGCGCCTTCGTCCCGTGTTGTGCCTGGCCAGCGCGGAGGCGGTCGGCGGCGATCCCGCGCAGGCCATGCCGGCCGCGTGCGCGCTCGAATTCATCCACACGTATTCGCTCATTCACGACGACCTGCCCGCGATGGACAACGACACGATGCGGCGCGGCCGGCCGACGCTCCACGTCGTGGCGGGCGAGGGGATGGCCATTCTTGCCGGTGACGCCCTGCTCACCGAGGCCTTCGCTCTGCTCGCACGCGAGCCGGTCACGACCGATCCCGCGATCGTCGCGCGGAAGGTGCGGGTGATCGGCGTGGTCGCCGGCGCGGCCGGCGCGGCGGGCATGGTCGGGGGCCAGGCCCTCGACCTCGCCGCAAGCGAGCCCGAACACGCCGGTACGCCCGCGTTCGAGGCGGACGCGCTCCGCGCCATGCACGCCAAGAAGACGGGCGCGCTCATCCGCGCCGCGGCATCCGCCGGCGCCATCATGGGCGGCGCCGACGACACCGTGATCGCGCGCGTGGATGCCGCCGCGGCCGAACTCGGCCTTGCCTTCCAGATTGTCGACGACGTGCTCGACGTCGAGGGCGCGGCGGCGACGCTCGGCAAGACCCCCGGCAAGGACGCGACGGCGGGCAAGCCAACCTACGCGGCGCTCTACGGCATCGACGAGGCGCGCCGCATGGCCGCGGCCTGCATCGATCGCGCTGACGCGCTGCTCGCCGAGGCGGGCATCGGCCACAGCCGGCTCTCCGAGATCGGCCGCTGGATCGTCAACCGATCGCATTGAGCAAGATCCGTCTGGATCAACTTCTGGTGGACCGCGGACTGGCCCCCTCGCGCGAGCGGGCGCGCGCGCTCATCCTCGCGGCGCAGGTCGAGGTCGATGGCCGCGTGGTCAGCAAGGCGGGCACGCAGGTGCCACCCGACGCCGAGGTGGCGCTGCTCGCGCCGGATCACCCGTACGTGAGCCGCGGCGGCCTCAAGCTCGCGCACGCGCTCGACACGTTCGGCGTCGCGGTCGCGGGACGCGAGGCACTCGACATCGGCGCCTCCACCGGCGGCTTTACCGACGTCCTGCTCCGGCGAGGCGCCGCGCGCGTCGTGGCCCTCGACGTCGGCCACGGACAGCTCGACTGGCGGCTGCGCGGCGACCCTCGCGTGACGGTCGTCGAAGGCGTCAACGCGCGATACCTCTCGCCGGCGGACCTGCCGGGGCCGTTCGACATCGTCTGCATCGACGTCTCCTTCATTTCGCTCCGGCAGATCTTGCCGGTCGTGCCTCCCCTCCTCCGTCCGGGCGCCGACGTCATCGCGCTGGTCAAACCGCAGTTCGAGGCGGGGCGCGCCGAAGTGCGCAACGGTGTGATCCGCGACGAAGCCGTCCGCACACGCGTCGTCGACGAGATCCGCGCCGCAGCGGCTGCGGTAGGATTAACGCCGGCAGCCGTCACGCCCTCACCTATTACCGGTCAGAAGGGAAACGTCGAATTCCTGCTGTACCTCCGGGGCCGTGAGGTGACCTTGCATCGATGACTGTGCGACGCGTGGGCCTCGTGGCCAAACACAATCTGGTGGCCGCCTCCGAGCACCTGGTGGAGCTCGGCGCCTGGCTCGTCCTGCGCGGCATCGAGCCGATCTACTCCCAGGAAACGGCCGCGCTCGTGGGTGCGGCCGCGCGCGCGCGCACCGTCACGCGCGAAGCGATGCCGTGCGACGTCGACCTCATCGTCGTACTCGGCGGCGACGGCACGCTGCTCGCCATGGCCGCCCGCATCGCGCAATCCGGACGTGACGTCCCGATCCTCGGCGTCAACTTCGGCAGCCTCGGGTTCCTCACCGAGATCCGGATCGACGAGCTGACCCCGGCGCTCGAGCGCGTGCTGGCCGGTACGGCCACCTTCGACGAGCGCGCGATGCTCGCGGCGACAGCCCATCACGCCGACGGTGAAGTCGATGAGCGCGTGGTGCTCAACGACGTGGTGTTCACCAAGAGCGCGCTGTCGCGCATGATCGAGCTCTCCGTCTGGGTCAACGGCGGGTTCGTCACGCGGGTCAAGGCCGACGGCCTCATCATCGCGAGCGCCACCGGATCGACCGCCTACAACCTGGCGGCCGGCGGCCCGATCGTCCATCCGACGGTCGACGCGCTGGTGCTGACGCCCATCGCGCCGCACACGCTCACCAACCGCCCGGTCGTCATCCCCGGCAACGCTGAAATCGAGGTGCGGATGGAGGCGGGCGGCGCCACCGCCGACGTGTTCGTCACCTACGACGGGCAATCGGGCTATCCGGTCGCGCAGGGGGACATCGTCCGCGTCCGGAAGTGGGATCGGATGCTGCGGCTCGTGACGCCGGCGCGCAGTTACTTCGAGGTCCTGCGGGAGAAGCTGAAATGGGGGGAACGGTAAACCAGCCGCTAACGACCCCGCCGAACCGATCCGAAAAGGAGGGGAGAGTGTATTCTCCCGGGGTGCAATTGCGGTTTGGGGCGGCGACCGACCCCGGGCTGGTCCGGCCCAGAAACGAGGATCGGTATATCGCCGATTCCGAGCTCGGCCTTTTTGCGGTCGTGGACGGAATGGGCGGCCACGCCGGCGGGGAGCTCGCGTCGGAAACCATCGCCGAAGCGGTGACGGCCTTTATCCGCGAAACGGCCGGCGACTCCGACAAGACCTGGCCGGGCGGGCTCGACCCGCGCCTGTCGGTTCTCGCCAACCGGCTGCAGATCGCCATCCGAAGCGCCAATCTGACGCTCGCCACGCGCGCCAAGGCGAACGCCGCCCTCGACGGCAGCGGTGCCACGCTGGCGGCCGCGCTCTTCGGCCACGGTGAGCTCGCCGTCTCGAACGTCGGCGACTGCCGCGCCTACCTGCTGCGCGACGGACACCTTTCGCAGATCACCCGGGACCATTCGATCGTGGCCGAGCAGCTGGCGCTCGGTCTCATCGATTCCGAGACCGCGCGCACGCATCCGCTCCGCCACGTGGTGACGCGGGCGGTATCGGGCCAGGCCGGCATGCCGGTCGATATCTTCGAGCTGAAGATCCAGCGCGGCGATCGGCTGATTCTCTGCTCCGACGGCATCCACGCGGTCCTCTCCGACGCCGAGATCGTCGCGATCGTCAGCGCGGATGGACGCACGACGGACGAGGCATGCCGCGCCACGATCGATGCGGCCAACGCGCGTGGCGGGCCCGACAACGCGACGACGATCGTCGTCGAGGCGCTCTGAGGAGATCGTGGCCACCGTTCCCACCAAGATCGGCCAGTTCGAAGTGCTCCGCCAGCTCGGCTCCGGCGGCATGGGCGCGGTCTACCTCGGCCGCGACCCGGAGCTCGATCGGCAGGTCGCCATCAAGGTGATTCGCGAGGAAATCCACGATCAGGAAGTCCTCGATCGGTTCTTCCGCGAGGCGCGCGCCGCCGCGGCGCTCCGGCATCCCAACATCATCACCATCTATGCGAGCGGCCAGCACGAGCACCAGCCGTACATGGTGATGGAGTTCGTCGATGGCGAGTCGCTCTCCGACATCATCAAGAAGAAGCGGAGCCTGTCGCTCTCGCAGAAGCTGTCGTACCTGGAGCAGATCTGCGCGGGCCTCTACGTCGCGCACCGCGCCGGGATCGTCCATCGCGACATCAAGCCCGCCAATGTGATGGTCGACCGCGACGGGGTCGTCCGTATTCTCGATTTCGGCATCGCGCGCATCGAGGGTTCGGCCATGACCCAGGACGGCGCGCTCATGGGATCGCTCAACTACATGTCGCCCGAGCAGATGCTCGGCCGTTCCGTCGATCACCGGAGCGACATCTTCTCGGTCGGCAGCCTCGCGTACGAGCTCATCACGTACCAGCAGGCCTTCAAGGGCAATCTCAACGACGGCTTGCTGCAGCGCCTGCCATACCAGGATCCGCCGCCGCTGCACGAGGCGGCGCCGGACGTGCCGTGGGCGGTTGAAGAGATCATCATGCGCGCGCTGCAGAAGGCACCGGAACACCGGTTCCCGGATCTCGCCGAGATGCGGAGTGCGATCGTCGCCGTACTGCAGGCGCCGCCGCCGCCGATCGCGGCGCGGCCAGGTGAGGACGACCGGACCGTTGTGCTGCCACGCGGCGCCGGGTCGCCAAGGGGCGCGCCCGTGGGACCGCTGACGCCGCCATCGCAGTTCATGCCGCCGCCCGCGCCTGCACCGCCGCCGCCGGCGGCGTTCGCGACGCCACCGCCACCGGCGGCATTCGCCACGCCGCCGCCCCCCGCGGTCACGCGCGCACCGGCTCCGCCGTCGACGGCGGCATACGGCGCGCGGACGGGCATCGCGAGCGGCACGGCTCCCAATACGGCCGCGGGGGTGCCGGCCTCGCCGACGTGGAGTGTCAAAAAGAAGCCCGATGGGTCCGCGACGCCGGTCAAGACGACCGTCGAGGCGCGCACGAGCACGACGCCGACGAAGACGCCCCCGAGCCGTCCCGCGGAGGCTGCGGCAACGACGCGCGCCGAGGTGGCTCCGCGCGCGTCCGGACGTCGCTGGGTCGTGTTGGGTGGCGCGGCCGTCGTGCTGGTCGGCGCCGCGCTTGCTGCCATGCCGTGGCTCAGCAGTCCCCCGCCGAGCCCGCTCGAACGCGAACGGCCCGCCATCGAGGCGGCGATGGAGCGCTATCGGATCGCGTATCGCAACCGGGATCTGCCGGCAGTCGCCGCGGCCTTCCCGACGCTGCCCGCGGACCTCCGCCAGACGATGCAGCGCACGTTCAAGGCCTGCCTCGTGTACGAGGTGACCTTCGACGGGATGCAGGTGCAGCTGGCGCCCGGCAGCGAGACGCAGGCCCAGGTGACGCTCCGGAGCACGCACACCTGCACGCCCCAGTCCGGCGGACCGCCGACCACAGCCACGCAGAGCGAGACGTTCGCGCTGCAGAAGAACGGCGATGCGTGGCTGATTGGTGGCGTGAAGCAGTCAACTAATCGGTAGCCACCGACTAGGTTCCGACCGGGCGCAGCAGCTCGGCTCGGATGGCCGCCGCATCCGGCTCTTCGTGGAGCGCGGCAAACTCCTGCTCGACCGCTTCGAACAGATCGATCATCTCGGGGTCGAACTGCGTGCCGCGATCGGCCCGGAGCCGCCGCGCCGCTTCCTTGGCGGGAAGCGCGTTGCGGTAGGGCCGCGCCGACGTCATCGCGTCGTAGGCGTCGGCCACCGTCATCAGCCGCGCGTGCGGATGGATGTCGGTGCCGGCGAGGCGATCGGGATAGCCGGTGCCGTCCCACCGCTCGTGGTGGCCCCGGACGGCCGGGAGCGACGCGCCGAGGAACGGCAGCGGCTCGAGCATGCTGTAGCCGATCGTGACGTGCGCCTCGATGAGCGCCCGCTCGCGCGGATCGAGGGCGCCTTCCTTCAACAGCACGTTGTCCGGGACGCCCACCTTGCCGATATCGTGCAGCATGGCGCCGCGCCGGATCGTCTCGAATTCACTGCCGAATTTGCCGCTGCGCCGGGCCAGCACCATCGAGTACGCCGTGACGCGCTCGGAATGGCCGGCGGTATACCGATCGCGCGCGTCGATCGCCTTGGCGAATGCCTCGAGCGTAGCCCGGAAGTGCCGCTCGCGGTCGTCGTAGAGCTGCGCCGTCTCGAGCGCCGCCGCCGCGTGGCCGGCGAACGCAGAGGCGTACTCGGCCAGCTCCGGCGCGAACTGCTCGACCCCGAGCTTGTCGGCGTAGAGCGCGCCGATCGGTCCCGACCGGCCGAGCAGCGGCACGCAGATGACGGACCGCACGCCGGCCAGCATCACGCTGGCCGCCTGCTGCAGCCGCGGATCCATGCGGATGTCGTGCACGATGAAGGCGTCGCGCGCCGTCAGCGCCTCGTGGACGACGGTCGAGCTCGCAAATTCGGAGACCGACGAGTAGGCGCCCGACGGCCGCACTGCGCGCGGAATCATCGCGCCGGTCTGGCCGTCGACCAGCAGGATCGCGGCGCGGTCCGGCTTGACGATCGAGACCAGCCGGTCGAGCACGCGCTCGAGCAGCGCCGGCAGATCCTGAAACGCCATCATTTCGCGGCTGGTCGCCAGCAGCGCCTCGAGCGCCAGCCGATCGACCTTGGGCGCGCCTGTCATCGCGACGCGACGCAGGATGGTCTGGGACACCACGGGCGCTCCGTCCGGCGCGGGCGGCGCTTCGGCGAAGCTGACGAGGTACTCCACGCGCCCGAAGCGGACGGTGTCGCCGGGCACGAGAAACGCGCTCAGCTGCTCGGTGCCGTTGACGAAGATCCCGTTCGTGCTGCCAAGGTCGTCGATCGCGAGCTGCCCGCCCTCGTCGATGCTGATGCGGGCGTGCACGCGCGAGAGGCTCGGGTCGTCGATCAGCACGTCGGCCTGGCGGCCGCGGCCGACGGTCTTCGACTCGCCCGGCGCGAGATCGATCACCGGCAGATTGGGCGCAGGCTCGACGGGCGCGAGCCGTAAATCCGGCATTGGAAAGCACTATAGCAGGCCTTAGGCCCCTCGCCCCAGGCCTCGATTGAACCCGTCAGACGCGACGCGTCAGCGGCGGAAGTACAAAATTTGAAATTGGCGGACGTTGCGATTGTGCTCGGCGAGCGTCGTCGCAAACACGTGCGAGCCATCGTTGCGACTCACGAAATACAAATAGCTGACACGAGCGGGCAGGAGCGACGTCTCGAGCGACGCCTTCCCCGGGGCAGCAATCGGACCAGGCGGCAGCCCTGGGTACCGATACGTGTTGTACGGCGAGTCGATGGCCAGATCCGGCCGCCGGATATTGCCATCGTAGCGGCCCGCCTGCAGCAGCGCGTACACGACGGTCGGGTCCGCCTGCAGCGCCATCCCGAGCTTCAGCCGGTTGCGGTACACGGCGGCGACGAGCGTTCGCTCGTCGCCGCGGCCGGTCTCCTTCTCGACGAGCGACGCCAGCGTCACCACTTGCCTCGTCGTCAGCCCCTGGTCGCGCGCCTGGCGACGCAGCTCCTCGTTGTACGTCGCGCGGAAGCGCTCGATCATCAATCCGACGAGCCGGTGCGCAGGCGTGCCCCGCGGGAGCGCGTACGTGTCGGGGAAGAGATACCCTTCGAGGTCGGCCGCCGCGGGATCGAGATCGCGTATGCGGGCGCCGTCGCGCGCCGCCTCCAGGAAGCTCGCCTCCGTGCCGAAATCGCGCGTCTCATACAGGCGCGCCATCTCTCTGATGGTCAGCCCTTCGGGGAAGGTGATGCGTCTGGCGTAGACGTCGCCGCGCGCGAGCCGATCGACCACCTCGATTGCCGCGATCGGGCGATCGAAGCGGTACTCGCCAGCCTGCAGGCCCCGCGATCGGCCGCTCCACCAGAGTGCCGCGCGAAACGTGGACATGTCGCGAACTACCCCTGCATCGACGAGGCGCCGGCCGATCGTGGCCGTGCCGGTACTTGGAGCGATGTCGATGAACCGCTCGGTGAGGCCGTAGCCCTTGTACGGCTCGTGGATACGCTGCCACATCAGGAACGCGGCGATGCCGCCGGCGGCAGCGGCAATGGTGACGAGCAGGACGACGAGCGCGGCGAGCCGGCGCATCACAGCTCGGGGTCGGCCGCCAGGGGCACCGGCCGGCCCGGCCGCGTGTCGAGGAAGTCCTGCAGGATGACGGCGGCCGCAGCGGCGTCGAGACGCTGCTTGCGCGACCGCCAGTCTTTGTCGGTGAGCGCGAGCCGGCTCTCGGCTTCGCGGCTGGTGAGGCGCTCGTCCTGGCGGATCACACGCAGCCCGGTCAGACGCTCCAGTTCGGCGGCAAACGCCTCGATGCGCGGCGTGATCTCGGTCGGCGTGCCGTCGAGCCGCCGCGGCATCCCGACGACGATGGCCGATACGCCGTCCTCTTCGGCAGCGAGCTGCGCCACGGCAGCGGCGGCAAGCGGTGCGCCGTCACGGTCGAGCGACGCAGGGTGCAGCACGTCCACGGGCCGTGCAAGCGTCAGCGTCCGGTCGCTGACGGCGACGCCGATGCGCCGCTCGCCCACGTCGAGACCGACGATGCGCACGCTATAATTCTCGCACTCTTTGCGATGAACACTCCGACAGGCCACGGAGGCTCGGAGGCACGGAGCCTGATGAGTACACTCCGTGTCTCCGTGGCTCCGTGGCTTGTCGTCGTCGTGCTCGTGGCGACCGTCGTGCTCGCTGCCCAGGACCGCGGCCGCGTCCAAACCGAAGCACAGGCGCGACGCGTCAACGACCGGATTCGCACGCTGCAGAGCGAAGCGGATCGCCTGGCGACCGAGGCGCGCTCGCTGCTCGGCGAGCTGCGCGCGCTCGAGATCGAGCAGGAGTTGCAGGCCGAACGCGTGCGCGAAGCGCAGGCGGCATCCGAGCGCGGCCGCGCGGCCGTCGACGCCACCGCGGCGCGCCTCGCGACGCTCGAACAGCAGCGGCTCTCGCAACTCCCCGACCTGAAGGTCCAGCTCGTCGACATCTACAAGCGCGGCCGCACCGGATACGCTCGGCTTCTGTTCGGCAGCACCAGCGCGCGCGACTTCGGCCGCGCGCTGCGCGCGGTCTCCGCGCTCGTCCGCATCTACGACATGCGCGTCACGGCGCACCGCCGGACGCTCGAGGATGTGCGACGCCAGCGTGCGGCGCTGGAGAAGGAGCTGCGGGCGCTCGAGGCCAAGGAAGCCGACGCGCGTCGCGCGGAGGCCGCCGCCGATCGCGCGCTGGCGGCGCGCGCCAAGCTCCTCGCGCAGATCGATGCGCGTCGGGACTTGACCGCGCAGCTCGCCGGCGAGCTCCAGCTCGCCTACGATCGCCTGCAGCAGCAGCTCGCGGCGGCCGTCAGGGGCGCGACGCCCGAGACGGTCGACGTGCCGCTCACGCTGTTTCGCGGCGGGCTCGAATGGCCGGTCGCTGGCCCGGTCCTCGTACCGTTCGGCCAGCCATCGGGGCGTTCCGGTGACAGCACCGTCCGAAACGGCGTCGAGATTGCCGCGGCGGCGGGCACACCCGTGCACGCCATCCATCCCGGAACGGTGTCGTACGCCGAGCCGCTCGCCGGTCTCGGCAACGTCCTGATTCTCGACCACGGCTCCGACGCGTACTCCGTGTACGGCTATCTGGAGTCGATCGCCGTCGCGCGTGGGGTGACGGTCGATGCGGGCACTGAGCTCGGCCGGGTCGGCTCGGCGCCCGCCGGTCCGCCCGCCCTCTATTTCGAGGTGCGCGTCGACGGCCGCTCCGTCGATCCCCTACAATGGTTGAGACCACGGTGACGTCCAAAGCCTGGAGCTTCTTCATGATCAGTTCGCGCAGCCGGACGTTCGTCCTGAGCCTTTCGAGCGCCATCATGGCGTTCGCGTTCCTCGGCGGTTATCTGGGCCAGGCGCTCGCCAAGGACGACACCTACCAGCACCTCCGCGTCTTCGAGGACGTCGTCTCGCTCGTGCTGAACAATTACGTCGAACCGGTCGATGTACAGCAGGCGATGCAGGGAGCGATGCGGGGCCTTGCCGACGGTCTCGATCCGGAAAGCAGTTACCTGCCGCCTGCGCTCGTCAAAACGCTCGAGGCAAACGACCGCGGCGGTCCGGCTGAAGTCGGTCTGGACCTCACGCGCCAGTACTATCTGCGCGTCGTCGCCACGCGCGACGGATCGCCGGCGGCCAAGGCAGGGGTGCGTCCGGGCGACTTCATCCGCGCGATCAACAACCGGCCGACGCGCGACATATCGGCGTACGAAGGTACGCGCCTGCTGAGGGGCGCGCCGGGGTCGAAGGTATCGCTGCTCGTCATCCGGGGCAACGCCGCCGATCCGCATGTCGTCGATCTGGCGCGCGAGCCGATGATGGCGCCTGAAGTGACCTCGCGCATGGCGAACCGGACCACCGGCTACATCCGCGTGGCGGAGTTCTCCGCCGAGTCGCCCTCGCGGCTCAAGGAGGCGGTCGACGCGCTGACCAAGACCGGCGCGACGCGGTTCGTCATCGATCTGCGAAGCAACGCGCGCGGCGATCTCGATCACGGCGTCGCGGCCGCGCGGCTGTTCGTGCGCAATGCCCCGCTTGCCGTGCGCCTGGCGCGCGGCGATCAGCGCGAAGTGATTTCGGCGGCGCCGACCGATGGCACGGTGGCTGCCCCGGTGGCGATTCTCGTCGACCAGGGGACGGCGGGAGCGGCCGAGGTGTTCGCCGCCGCGCTTGCCGACAACGACCGCGCCGATCTCATCGGCATCCGTTCGCTTGGGCGCGCCGCGCGGCAGCGGCTCGTGAAGCTGCCGGATCAGAGCGGGTTGTGGCTCACCTACCTGCGCTATCTCACGCCCGACAACCGTCCGATCCACGAGACCGGCCTCGAGCCCGACGTCGAAGTCGAGCAGCCGGAGGTGGAATTCGGCAGCGCGCCGCCCTCACCCGACGCCACGCTCGAGAAGGCGCTCGAGCATCTCGGTCAGTAAAGGTTTTGCTATACTGACGGTTCGGGTTAAAGCCTGAATTTGCAACAGATAGGCGCGTAGCTCAGTTGGTTAGAGCGCCTCCCTGACACGGAGGAGGTCAGTGGTTCGAGTCCACCCGCGCCTACCAACCCCGATAACTTTTCCATGAGCGACGTCACGATCACGCTGCCGGACGGCTCCACTCGTGCTGTGCCCGCGGGTACGCCCGTGCGCGACGTCGCGACCGGCATTTCGCCGCGGCTCGCCAAGGCGGCGCTGGCCGCCGCGGTCGATGACCGTCTCGTGGACGTGTCGTTCCCGCTCCAGCGCGACGCGCGCGTCCGGATCATCACGCCCGAGAGCGCCGAAGCGCTGCCGCTCTATCGCCACAGCACGGCGCATCTGCTCGCCGCGGCGGTGACGCAGCTCTTCCCGGGCACGCAGTGCGGTATCGGCCCCGCCACCGACGAGGGGTTCTTCTACGACTTCGTCGTCCCGCGTCCGTTCGTGCCCGAGGACCTCGAGGCGATCGAGCGGAAGATGCGCGAGTTGGCGCAGCAGGACCTGCCCTACGAGCGGCAGATGTGGCCGCGGGAGGACGCCAAGCGCTTCTTCGGCAGCCGCGGCGAGCCGCTCAAGGTGCAGCTCATCGAGGAGAAGACCGAGGGACAGTCCGAGGTGTCCTGCTACACGATCAAAGACCGCGACACGTTCGTCGATTTCTGCGTCGGTCCGCACGTCCCCTCGACCGGCAGGCTCAAGGCGTTCAAGCTGCTCAGCACCTCGAACGCGTACTGGAAGGGCGACGCGCGCAATCAGCCGATGCAGCGCATCTACGGCACGGCGTTCTTCTCGGACAAGGAGCTGCAGGAGTACGTGCGCCGGCTCGAGGAGGCGAAGAAGCGCGACCACCGGAAGATCGGCCGCGAACTTGGTCTCTTTTGGTTCCACCCCTGGGCGCCCGGCGAGCCGTTCTGGCTGCCCAAGGGCACGATGCTGGTGCATCTGCTCGGCAACTACATGCGCGAGGTGCTCTTCCCAGCCGGCTACGTCGAGGTGCGCGCGCCGCTCGTGTTCAACAAGGCGCTCTGGGAGACGTCGGGCCACTGGACGCACTACCGCCAGAACATGTTCCTGATCGAATCGGAGAGCGAGGAGGAGAAGTCGGGGCTCAAGCCGATGAACTGCCCCGGGCACATGCTCCTGTTCGCCAGCGAGGTGCGCAGCTATCGCGATCTGCCGATGCGGATCCATGAACAGAGCGTGCTCCATCGCATGGAGGCGTCCGGCGTGCTGAGCGGCCTGACGCGCGTGCGCGAGTTCATCATGGACGACGCGCACATTTTTCTCCGCGAGGATCAGATCGGCGAGGAGGTCGAGCAGCTCCTCCGTCTCGTGAAGCGCGTGTACGACGACTTCGGGCTGACACCGGAGATGACGCTCTCGACGCGGCCCGCTGAGTATCTCGGCGAGCTGGCGACGTGGAACCACGCCGAAGCGGAACTCAAGAAGGCGCTCGAAGGCGCCGGACAGGCGTACACGATTGCCGAGGGCGACGGCGCGTTCTACGGGCCGAAGATCGACTTCGCCGTGACCGATGCGCTCGGGCGTAAGTGGCAGTGCGCGACGATCCAGCTCGACTATCAGCTGCCGCAGCAGTTCGCGCTGAAGTATATCGGAGCGGACAACGCTGAGCACCGTCCGGTCGTCATCCATCGGGCGATCTTCGGCAGCTTTGAACGGTTCATCGCGCTGTTGATCGAGCACTACGCCGGCGCCCTGCCGCTGTGGCTGGCGCCCGTACAGGCCGTCGTACTGCCGATCGCCGATCGGCATCTTGCCTACGCGGCGACGGTCCGCGACCGGCTCGCGGCCGCCGGGCTTCGGGTGGAGCTCGACGAGCGCCAGGAGAAGATTGGCTATAAGATCCGGGAGGCGCAGTTGCAGAAGGTCCCCTACATGCTCGTCGTCGGGGACCGCGAGGCGGCGGACGGCACGGTATCAGTGCGGAGCCGGTCGGGCGGCGACCTCGGGCCACGCTCCGTCGACGCGTTCCTCCGGGACGCGCGCGGCGAGATTCAGCGGAAGGATCTGGGCGCGCCGGCGCATCCCGCTGAGACACAACCGGCCTAAGAGGAGGCGTTATCGCTTACGACCGTTCGCCCCGACGTGACGACCGCGTTCGCATCAACGAGCGCATCCGGGTCCGTGAGATCCGCGTAATCGACGAAAGCGGCCAGCAGCTCGGCATCATGCCTCCTCCCCAGGCACTTGCCATCGCGAAGCAGAAGGGGCTCGACCTCGTCGAGATCTCCCCGACGGCGGTGCCGCCGGTCTGCCGGATCATGGATTTCGGCAAGTACCAATACCAGGAGCAGAAGCGGTCGCGCGAGGCCAAGAAGCACCAGCGAGTGATCGACGTCAAGGAGATCAAGTTCCGGCCGAAGGTCGACGAGCACGACTATCAGTTCAAGAAGAAGCACATCGAGCGCTTCCTCGCCGAAGGCGACAAGGTGAAAGCGACGATCTTCTTCCGGGGACGCGAAATGGCGCATCCCGAGATCGGGCGCCGTATCCTCGAGCGGCTGATGAGCGAGCTGGCCGACGCCGCGATGCCCGAGACGATGCCGCGCATGGAAGGCAACCAGATGCACGTGATCCTGGCGCAGCGCACGGGCCGCAAGTCGGGAACGAGGCCGAAGCCGCAGGAAGCGGCGGCGGCGGACGAGTAAAACCACGGGTCTTTGGTCTCTGGTCTCTCGTCCAGGACAACGACTAAAGACCAGAGACTAAAGACGGAAATATGCCAAAGCTCAAAACGCACCGGGGCGCCGCGAAGCGCTTCAAGAAGACCGGCACGGGGAAGATCATGCGCGCCTCGGCGTTCAAGCGCCACATCCTGACGAGCAAGACGACGAAGGTGAAGCGCCACATGCGGAAGAAGCGCGAGGTGGCGCCGCAGGACGCCGACAAGCTCAATCGCATGCTGCCGTACAAATAAGAGGACGCAATGCCGAGAGTCAAACGAGGAACGGTTCGCCGCGCCAAGCGCAAGAAGCTGCTGTCGCGCGCCAAGGGGTATTACCAGACCAAGAGCAAGCTGTATCGCGCCGCCAAGGAAGCGGTCGACATCGCGGGCAAGTACGCCTACGTCGGGCGCAAGAACAAGAAGCGCGACTTCCGCCGGCTCTGGATCGTGCGGATCAACGCGGCGGCGCGAGAGAACGGCCTCACCTACGCACAGCTGATGCGCGGGCTCAAGGCGGCGGGCGTCACCATCGACCGCAAGATGCTGGCCGATCTGGCCGCCACCCAGTCCGCGGCGTTCGCCAAGGTGGTGGCGCAGGCCAAGGCCGCGCTGCCCGCCCAGGCGAATGCCTGATACCGAGGTCCGGACGGCCATCGACGCGCTGCGCGCGGATTTCCGCGCGCGGCTGGCCGCCGCCACCACCGACCGCGATCTCGACGCCCTCGACGCCGCCTTCCTGAGCCGCAAGAACGGATCGGTCACCGCGCTCCTCAAGCAGGTGGGCACCGTCCCGCCCGACGAGCGGCGCGAGTTCGGCCGGCTGGTCAACGCCTTCAAGACCGAGATCGAATCCGCAATCGAGGAGAAGCGCGGCGCGGTCGCGGCGACGCGCCGACCGGCCGGCGCGATCGACCCGACGCTCGGCAGCCGCCCGATCCCGATCGGCCGCATCCATCCGCTGATGCGCGTGCGCCAGGAGGTGGAGGACATCTTCGCGCGGATGGGCTACGAGATCCTCGAAGGGCCCGAAGTCGAGGACGACTACCACAACTTCGAGGCGCTCAACATGCCGCCCGACCACCCCGCGCGCGACATGCAGGACACGCTGTACCTCGGCGTGCCGATCGCCGGCGGCACGTGGGGCGCGCATCGAGGCCGCGTGCCCGAGGCGCAGGTGCGCGCCGCGACGCTCCTCCGCACGCACACCTCGGCGATGCAGATCCGCTACATGAAGACGTTTCCCCCGCCGATCCGCCTCATCGTGCCGGGACGCGTCTATCGCCGCGACCAGCTCGATCTCAGCCACACGCCGATGTTCCAGCAGTTCGAGGGGCTCGTCGTCGGACGCGGGATCACCCTCGCGGATCTCAAGGGAACGTTCGAGGCGATGCTGCGCGATCTGTTCGGCGACGTACGGGTGCGGCTGCGTCCGAGCTTCTTCCCGTACACCGAGCCGAGCGCGGAGGTCGACATCAGCTGCCAGAGCTGCGGCGGCTCGGGCTGCGGCACGTGCAAGCACACCGGCTGGCTCGAGATCCTCGGCAGCGGCATGGTGCACCCCGCCGTGTTCGAGGCGGTCGGCTACGACCCGGACGAGGTGACCGGCTTCGCGTTCGGCATGGGCATGGAGCGCGTCGCGATGCTGAAGTACGGCGTCGACGACATCCGCCTGTTCTACGAGAACGACCTGCGCTTCCTGGAGCAGTTCCCGCTGTGAGAATCCTGCTCTCCTGGCTGCGTGAGCTCGTCGACATCCCGGACTCGGCCGAGGATGTCGCGCGGACGATGTCCACGCGCGGCTTCGCGGTCGAGGGGATCGAGACGGTCGGCACCGGAGATGCGGTGATCGACTTCGAGGTCACCGCGAACCGCCCCGACTGCCTGTCGGTCGGCGGCATGGCGCGCGAGGTGGCGACGGCGTACGGGGTGAAACTGCGGACGCGCGGTCCTGGGGCGAGCCCTTCGGGCTCGCGCGGCGGGCCCAAAGGGCCCGCCCCACGATCCTCGGCACTCCAAATCACCATCGAAAACCCGGACCTCTGCCCGCGCTACGTCGGCGCGGTCGCCGACGTCGAGCTGCGTCCCTCGCCCACGTGGATGCAGACGCGCCTCGAGGCCGCCGGCATCCGGCCGATCAGCAACATCGTCGACGTCACCAACTACGTGCTGCTCGAGCTCGGGCAGCCGATGCACGCCTTCGACCACGCACGGCTGGCGGGCCCGGAGATTCGGGTGCGGACGGCGCGCCCGGGCGAGACGCTGCGCACGCTCGACGGTCAGCTCCGGACGCTCTCGCCGGAGATGCTGGTGATCGCCGACGCCGAGCGCGCGACGGCGGTCGCGGGCGTGATGGGCGGCGGCAACTCGGAGGTGAGCGCCGCGACGAAGACGATCGTCCTCGAGAGCGCCTACTTCAACCCGCTGTCGGTGCGCCGCACCAGTAAGAAGCTCGGACTGAAGACGGAAGCGAGCGTGCGCTTCGAGCGCGGCGCCGATCCCGCGACGGCCGTCAACGCCATGCGCCGCGCGCTCGCGCTCATCGAAATGATCGGCGCCGGGCGCGCGCGGGGCGGCGTGATCGATCGCTACCCGGCGCGCATCAAACCCGGCGTGCTGCGGCTGCGCCGCGAGAAGATCGCCGGCCTGCTCGGAACGGCGATCCCGGATCGCGATGTGCGACGCATGCTCGAGCGCCTCGGCTTCACGCTCGCGCCGGCGCCCGGCGGCTGGCGCGTGGCCGTCCCGACGCGCCGCGTCGACGTGCGGCGCGAGGTCGATGTGATCGAGGAAGTCGCGCGCCACTACGGATTCGATCGGCTGCCGACGACGTTCCCCGCGCTGACCACCGCGCCGCCGCCGGTCGATCCGCGAATCCAGCGCGCGCGCGATCTGCGGTCGGCGCTCACCGCGGCGGGGTTCTTCGAAGCGGTGACCTTCGGGTTCATCGCCGAGCGCGCCGCGGCGCCCTTTGCGGGCGAAGGGGATCTCGTGCCGATCGCCAACCCCCTCTCGGAACTGTTCGCCGTGCTCCGGCCGTCGCTGCTGCCCGGCCTGATGGACGCGGTTGCCCACAACCGCCGGCGCGAACAGCGCGACGTGCGCCTGTTCGAGCTCGGCGCCCGCTTTATGCGATCCACCGGCGAGCGGCAGGCGGTCGGCTGCGTCTGGACCGGCGCAGGCGCGCCCGAGCACTGGAGCGGCAGCGGCAGGCCCGTGGATTTCTTCGATATCCAGGCGGTCGCCGAGCGTGTCTGCCAAGCGTTGGGCGTGGAAGTCCACACCACGCCCGCCGACGAGCGATGGCTGATGCCCGGCCGCGCCGCGGCGGTCTTCGCCAACGGCACGCGGGTCGGCGTCGTCGGCCAGCTCGCCGAGTCGATCGCAGACGATCACGGTCTGCCGGGCAACGATCCGGTCTACGCGGCGGAGATCGATCTCGACGCGCTCCCGCCGGCCGCCGCCCGCCGCGCGGTGCGCGTCGAACCACTGCCGCGGTTCCCGTCGGTCGTTCGCGATATCTCGATCCTCGTCGACGAAGCGCTGCCCGCAACGGACGTGCGCGCGACCATTCGCGACGCGGCGCCGCCGACGCTCGTCCGCGTCAGCGAGTTCGACCGCTATCAGGGCAAGGGCATTCCGCCCGACAAAGTCAGTCTGTCTCTGAGGCTGACTTTCCGGTCATCTGACAGAACGCTCACGGACGCGGAAGTGCAGGACGCGATGACGCGCGTGATCGCAGCATTGAAGGAAAAGAACGGCGCGGTACAACGTTAGTTGGTGGTTGGTCGTCACCAACCATGCTATTCTGCCGGCAGCATTTTTCCCTCACACGCGAGGCACGGATGGCAAAGCAGGCGGTGGCGCGTACGGTCGATCTCGAGCCGATCGATCGGCTCGAGGAGAAGGTGAAGCTTCTGGTCAGTGTCGTGACGAGGCTTCGCGCCGAGCAGGCGACGGCGACGGAGGAGCACGCGCGGCTCACGCAGGAAGTCGAATCGCTGCGCGCGCGGCTGGCCGACGCGCACGGCGTCGATGCGGAGCTCGACGCGCTGCGGCACGAGCGCGACGCGATCCGCCAGCGCGTCGCCGAGATGCTGTCGCACCTGGAGGCATTGTGAATGTCTCTCGTCTGTGGTCTTTGGTCGCTTGACGACAAGAGACCAGAGACAAGAGACAAAAGACTTTATGCCAGGCGTCGTCACGGTTGAAATCGGCGGCCAGCGCTATCCGATCCGCAGCACCCTCGACCCGGCGTACGTGATCGAGCTTGCGGCGTACGTCGATCAGAAGATGCGCGCCGCCTCCGAGGCGGTGCCGACGACCGACATGTTGAGTCTGGCGATTCTCGTCGCGCTCAATCTCGCCGACGAGTGCTTCCGCACGCGCCAGAACCAGTCGGCCTCCCACGGCGAGCTGCACGAGCGGACCCTGCGGATCGAACAGCTCGTCGACCAGGCGCTCTCGGCACAATAAGTCACGTAATATCAGTCACTTACTCGGCTTGACCGGCCCCCGGGGCCAGACTAAGATTGCTGTAGCTCCTGCTTTGCTCGTGATGGTTCGGAGGCTCGTCTGAGCCAACGTTAAACCCCAAGCGAGCCGCGAGGACGCGCGGTGTGCATGCCTCCGAGGCGAGGAAGCCTGAAGCGCGGCCGACAACAGCGGTTCCACCTGCTTTCGCAGGTTCATTCGACCTCCCCACACGGCAAAGCGGGGCTGCCTTCCCCCCCTGTTCAGTTGCCCACTCGCACCGTAGCCGACCTCGGCGAGCGCGCGCTCATCCAACGCATCACGGCGCGGCTCGTGGCGCCCGCGTGGCTCGTCGTCGGCCCCGGTGACGATGCGGCGGTCGTGGAACCGGAGCGCGGCGCGCTCGACGTGTTCACCACCGATGTGCAGGTCGAGGGCGTGCATTTCGACCGGCGCTTCGTCGCGCCCGACGCCATCGGTCACCGGGCGCTGGCGGTGAATCTCAGCGATCTGGCGGCGATGGGCGCGCGGCCGCGCGCGGCGCTCCTGTCACTCGTGCTGCCCGACGCCCTCGACGTGGCGACGTTCGACGGCCTGGTCGACGGGCTGCTCGCGATCGCCAGCGCGTACCGCGTCGCCGTGGTCGGCGGCAACATTTCGCGCTCGCCCGGCCCGCTCGTCGTCGATGTGACCGCCATCGGGACCGTGCGCCGGCGGCGGGTGCTGACGCGATCGGGCGCGCGTCCGGGCGATCGGGTATATCTAACGGGCACGGTCGGTGACGGCCTCGCGGGCCTCGAATCGCTGCGGGACGGAGGCACACAGATGATGCAGGCGCAGGAACAGCGGTATCTCCGTCCGGATCCGCGAGTACGCGCGGGACTGGCGCTGGGGAGCCACCGCGCCGCCTCGGCATGCATGGATCTGAGCGACGGGCTGGCCGATGCGGTTCGGCAGGTCGCCCAGGCGTCTGGCGCCGGCATCACGATCGACGCCGATGCGCTGCCGATCGCCGACCCGGTGCGGCGCTGGCACGAGGCGCGCGGACGCGATCCGATCGAGGCGGCACTCCAGGGAGGCGACGACTATGAGCTGCTGTTCACGTCGCGCCCGGCGCACCATGGGCGGCTGCGAGGCGCGCAGCGGGCGTTCGGCGGCCTCCTGGTGACCCGCATCGGCGAGGTGACGCGGGAGCGCCGGCTGCTGCTGCGAACGGGCGGCGGCAGCCGCGATCTGCCGGAGGGATACGAGCACTTCCGATGACGCGCCACCTCATCTCCCGGTCGCTCTGGCGGAAGCTGGCGGCGACGTGCATCGCGTCGGCCGCGTTCGTGCTGCTGTACGACGCCAGCATCTTCGACTCGCGCGACGCGGCGCCGCGGGGCCTTGTCGACCCCACGCTCCCGGCTGCCGGCTCGCGCCTCGCCTTCACCGCGACCGCCTACTGCAAAGGGAGCACGACCGCATCCGGCGTTGGTGTCCGCACGGGCATCGCCGCCTCCGATCCCGCCCTCCTGCCGGTCGGCAGCGTCGTCAACCTCTCGACCGACACGGCGAAGTACAACGGCGTCTACACGATCATGGACACGGGACCGCGGGTGCAGGGGCGCGTGCTCGACATCTACATGTGGAGCTGCCACGAGGCGCTGGCGTTCGGCCGCCGCGCCGTGGACGTCACGGTGCTCCGCCTCGGGTGGAATCCGAACGCGAGCACGCCGAGCCTGGTGGATCGCCTGTTCAGACGGCGGGAAGCCGCACGAGCGGAAAGTGCGAAGGTGGTCGAGGGTGCGAGCGGTGCGAACAGTGCGTCCGACGGTGCGACGTTCGAGGGTGCCGCGTCCGAAGGTGCAGCCGAACCCAGCACTGGACCTTCGCACTTCGCACCGTCGGACGCACCGTCGCACCTCGAACCGTCGTCCACCATCGCACCCGTTGCGGCCCCGCAGGGGCCGTGAGGGTTACGTGCCGGAAATGTCGATCTTCCGGCCCCGGCGCGTTTCCTGCGAGGGTGCCTGGACCGTCACCTCGAGCACGCCGTTGGAGAACTTCGCCTTTGCCGAATCGGCGATGGCGCCCGGCGGCAGCGGCACGACCCGATACGGATCCCAGCGCCGCGTCTCGGAGCGCTCCGGCGCGCGGCGCGTGGTCGGGACGTCTGCATTACGAGCCATCACGCGCCTCCTTTCAGCCGACGTTCACCGGTGTGTCGAAGCGGATGCGGATCATCGAGCCGGCCGGCAGGTGCACGTCCTTCCCCTCGGTCGCGATGACCGCGCCGCCGGCGCCGATCACCGCTCCGAGCAGCGCGCCCTGCACGCCGCCGAGGATGCCGCCGACAATGCCGCCGACGCCCGCGCCCGCGCCGATCGTGCCCGCCTCCTCACGAATGCCGCCGCTCTGGAACACCTGCGTCGCCATGGCGCGCATCGGAATCTCGCGTCCTCGCACGATGATTTGATCGAACGCGAGCGTCAGGCTGCCTGCGCGCTCGATCCGTCCCGGACGGTGGACACCGGACACGACACCGCGCACGATCGACCCCGCCGGGACGAGCACACGGCCGTCCTGCATCAGATCGACGACCGTCGTGGCCTCGAAGCGCTGCTCGACGGTAGACGTCTCCGAGCTCAGCGAGCTCTGCAGCCGCACGTCGAGCTCCTGTCCGACCGGGATCACGCCACGCTCGCTCGAGGACACCTGCGCCGGCCCCGAGGGCGGCGGCGCGGTCGTCGGAGTGTTCTCTCTCGTGGTGGCGCCGCACGCGGCCGTGGCGAGCACTCCCGCGAGAGCAAACGCGTACATCGTTCGCGCTGTGCGAATGTTCATTGGGAACCTCCACTGCTCTCGAAGCAACGGCGGTGCCGGCGCGGAGGTTTACTGATGGGTCAATGCGTGCGCCCGCAGCAGGTCGCGCACCTCTTCGTCAGTCGTCTGATCGAAATCGAGGTACCACTGCCCTACGGCGGCGAACGGCTCAGGCATCCGCGCGCAGACGACCTCATCGGCGATCGCCGACAGCTCATCGCACGTCTGAGGCGCGCCGACGGGCACGGCCACGACGACGCGCGCCGGCTGCCGCTGCCTCACGGCCTGGACCGCCGCGCGCATGGTCGATCCGGTGGCGAGACCGTCGTCGATGAGGATCACCGTGCGACCCGCGACGGGCGCGGGGTCACGACCTTCCCGGTACGCCGCCTCGCGGCGCTCCAGCTCGCGCTCCTCCTCACGCGCGACGGTCTCGAGGTCGGCCGGCGTGATGCCGTACCAGCGGACGATCTGGTCGTTGAGCACGCGGACGCCGCCGGAGGCGATGGCGCCCATCGCCAGCTCGCGGTGTCCGGGCGTCCCGAGCTTCCGCACGAGAAAGAGGTCGAGCGGCGCGCCCAGGGCCTGCGCCGCCTCGTAGGCGACCGGCACGCCGCCCCGCGGAAGCGCGAGCACCAGCACGTCGTGCCGATCGGCGTAGTGGCGCAGCAGCGCGGCCAGCGCCCGGCCGGCTGCCCGCCGGTTCTCGAACGGCCGTTCCTCGTCTCGTGTGCCCCGTGGAATCACGTCACACTCCAACCGGATACGTCTCCGGCAGATAGCGTCTCCATCATATGCGTATCGCGCAGGTTCCACGACGCGGCACGGTCGCCGAACATGGCGCGATAGTACTGCTCCGCGTTCCGGATGAGACGGGCGTTCTGTTCGGCGGAGAAGTACTCGTCCTCGGCGACGAAGCCGTCGCGGCGCGCGTACTCGGCGGCGCGTCTGCGCCGATCGACGAGCTGCTCGACGACCTCGCTCTCACACGAGACCGACAGCCCGAGGCTCGTGGTGTAGCCGTAACTGTGGACGTCGTCCCCGAACTGCTCGAAGCAGGCGTATCGCTCGCGGGCGCGGGCCGCGGCCGCCGGATCGACAGCCGCGAGATAGCGCAGGACGGCATCAATCGAGGCGTGCAGGCTGTAGAGGTCCAGCCCGTAGAAGCCGACGCGGTCGGCGGCCTCCCGGCCGCGGTTGAATTCGCGCAGCCACCGGAGAAAGTCGACGACGACGTCGTTGCGCCGCATCCAGCGCGGGAAGCGTGTGAATCCCTCGAGCGCATCGGCGGCGCCGGCCTCATCGGACTGCAGGCGGGCCCACCGGCTCGCACGCGCGGCGTCGGGCCAGTCGGCCTCGGCGGCCACGATGTCGAATCCACGCTGTTCGAGAAGGAGGGCGGTGAGATCGGCGCGAATCCGGTAGAACTCGTGCGTGCCGTATGAGGCCTCCCCAACCAGAACGACACGGGCGTCGCCGATCGCCTCCAGCAGCGACGCGAGCGCCTCCGTTGGCCGAGTGAACGGGACGGCGCTGGCCCGAACGGCTTCGACCGGCTGAACAGACATGCACTGGCCCCGAGGGCTAGAGACGGTGCAAGGGGAATGCCGCGGTGCAGGTCCGGCTACGTGATGGTCCGGGTCCGACGAAAGCCGGACACTACGTAGGTCGTCAGGCGCGTGCAGGGTTTTCGATCAGGGTGGGGCGCGCGGGGTCGGACTGGAACTGCAGCTGGTACAGCCGATGGTAGATGCCCCGCGCCGCGAGGAGCGCCTGGTGCGTGCCCGACTCGCGCAGCTGGCCCTTGTGCAGCACGAGAATGCGGTCCATGCCCTGAATCGTCGACAGGCGATGCGCGATGGCGAGCGTCGTCCGGCCGCGCATGATCACCTTCAGCGCGTCGCGGATGAGGAGCTCGGTCTCGGTGTCGACGCTCGAGGTGGCCTCGTCGAGGATCAGGATCGGGCGGTTGAACGCCAGCGCGCGCGCGAACGACAGCAGCTGCTTCTGCCCGACCGAGAGCGTCGCACCGCGCTCGGCGACCGCGGTCCCCAGCCCCTGCGGCAGCCGGTCGACGAAGACGTTCGCGTGGACCGCCTCGATGGCGGCGCGCACTTCCCGGTCGGTGATCGCCTCGTTGCCGAGGCGCACGTTCCCGGCGATCGTGCCGGAGAACAGATGCACGTCCTGGAGCACCAGACCGATCGTCGCCCGCAGGCGCGCGAGGTCCATGTCGCGGATGTCGACCCCGTCGATCGTGATGCGCCCCTGCCGGACGTCGTAGAACCGCAGGAGCAGGTTGACGATCGTCGTCTTGCCCGCGCCGGTGGCGCCGACGAACGCGACGCGCTCCCCGGGCTCGACGCGGAACGACACGTCGCGCAGCACCGGTTCGCCCTCGACGTACGCGAACGTGACGTGCTCGAAGGCGATCGCACCGGGCCCGGCTGGTGTGGCCGGTCTGAGCGGTGAGGCGACCTCGATCGGCGTATCGAGCAGCGTGAAGATGCGCTCGGACGAGGCCATCGCGCCCTGCAGCACGTTGAACTTCTCCGACATGTCGCTGATCGGCCGGAAGAACCGCTGCGCGTACAGCAAAAAGGCCACCAGCGAGCCGAGCGTCAGCGTCTCCTGGATCACCCACCCACCCCCCACCCAGATGATGAGCGCCGAGGCAAGGGCGCTGACGAGCTCGATGGCCGGATAGAACACCGCGTAGAAGAAGATCGACTGGAGGTTGGCGTCGCGGTGCTGACGGTTGATCTCGTCGAAGGCGGCGAAGTCGCGCGCCTCCCGGCGGAACAGGTGCACCGTGCTCATGCCGGTAATCCGCTCCTGCAGGTAGGCGTTGATGCGCGCGATCCACGCCCGCACCGTTCGGTACGACTCCCGGACGTTCCGGCGGAACCACTGCGTGATCAGCACGATGAGCGGCAGCACCGAGAAGGCGACCACCGCCAGCCGCCAGTCCATCCACACCAGGACGGCCATGATCCCGACGAGCGTGAACACGTCGCCGATGACGGGCACGACGCCCGACGTGAACAGCTCGTTCAGCGCATCGACGTCGGTCGTGACACGCGTCATCAGCCGGCCGACCGGATTGCGATCGTAGAACCGCAGGTCGAGGCGGTTCAGCCGGCCGTGGATGTGCATCCGCAGGTCGAACATGATCCGCTGCCCGATCGTCTGCATCGTCGCGGTCTGCAGGTACTCGAACGCGAAGGAGCCGCAGAGCGTGAGCAGGAAGATCACGGCGATCAGCCCGAGCCCCGACAGATCGCCCGTCGGAATGTAGCGGTCGATGACGACCTTGGTCAGGTACGGCGGCACCAGCTCGAGCAGCGCATGAGCGAGGATGGCGCCGATCGCCACCGCCACCTGCGGCCGGTACGGCGCGAGGTACGTCAGCAGGCGGCGCATCAATCGCGCGTCGTAGGCCCTGCCGATGACTTCGTCTTCGTGGATCGACATCGCGGTCAGTTCTCGGTTCCGTGGTCCGTCATGACGCCGCCAGCTCGTCTTCGAGCAGCTGCTTGCGGTACAGCGCCGCATAGGCGCCGCTGCGGGCGACGAGCTGCTCGTGCGTCCCGCGCTCCACAATCCGCCCCTCGTCCAAGACGAGAATCTGATCCGCGCCGCGGACGGTCGAGATCCGATGCGAGACGAGAATGACGGTGCGCTGCCGCATCACGTTCCGCAGGCGCGCGAGGATTTCCTCCTCGGTATACGTGTCGACGGCCGACAGCGCGTCATCGAGGATCAGGATTGGCGGGTCGATGACGAGCGCGCGCGCGATGGCCGTCCGCTGTTTCTGTCCGCCTGACAGCGTGATCCCGCGCTCCCCGATGATGGTGTCGTAGCCGCGCGGAAACGCCGCGACGTCCTTGTCGAGGCGCGCGAGCGCCGCCGCCTGCTCGGCGCGCGACCGATCGGCCTGGTCCGCGCGCGCGCCGAACGCGACGTTCTCGGCCAGCGTGGCGCCGAACAGGAACGGCTCCTGCGGCACGAATCCGATGGAACCGCGCAGCACCTCCAGCGGCAGCTCGCGGACGTCGGTGCCATCGATGAACACGGTCCCCGGCAGCGGATCGTGCAGCCGCGGGAGCAGACCGAGCAGCGTCGACTTCCCCGACCCGGTGGCACCGACAATCGCCGTCGTCGTCCCGGCAGGGATCACGGCGGAGACGTCGCGCAATACGACGTGATCGCCGTATGCGAACGTGAGCCGCCGCAGCTCGATGCGGCCGGTCACGCGGCCTCCCGGCACGGGCGCCGGGCTGGCACTGTCGGTGATGCGCGGCGGCATATCGAGGACGTCGAGCATGCGCTTCCACGACGCCATCCCGCGCTGCACCAGGTTCGTCACCCAGCCGAACGCGATCATCGGCCAGGCGAGCATCATCAGATAGGCGTTGAACGCCACCAGCTCTCCGACGCTCATGCGGCCTGCAACCACCGCTCGGCTTCCCATCCAGAGCACCAGCAGCGCGCCGATGCCCATGAGGAACCCCATGATCGGGAAGTACATCGCCTCGATCCGGATCAGCCCGCGGTTGCGCCGGACGTACTCCTCGTTGGCGCGCCGGAACCGCTCGGTTTCGAACGCTTCCTGTCCGTACGCGCGGATGACACGGACACCGGCGAGCGTCTCCTGGGCGATGGCGCTGATGTCGGCGAGCTGCTCCTGAATGCGCTCGAATCGCCGATGGATGATCGTCCCGAAGTACCACACGGAGATCGACACGAGCGGCAGCGGTGCGAGCGCGATTGCCGTCAGCCGCGCGTCGATCGAGATCATCAGGCCCACCGCGACCACGCAGGTCAGAATCGTGTTCGCGGAGTACATGATGGCCGGGCCGATCATCATCCGCACCGCGCTGAGGTCATTGGTCGCACGCGACATCAGGTCGCCGGTCCGATGGTGCTGGAAGTACGCGAGATCGAGCCGCTGCAGGTGGGCGAAGAAGTCGTTGCGGATCGCGTACTCGATGTGACGCGAGGCGCCGACGATGATCCGCCGCATCAGGAAGCGAAACAGACCACCGACCGCCGCGAGGCCGAGCACGACGGCGGCGTAGAACCGGATCTTCGCCGCGTCGACGCCGCGTTCGAGGTCGTCGACGGCAAGCTTCAGCACCCAGGGGCTCGCAAGCGCGACCGCGGTGGTGATGAAGACGCAGACCAGGCCGAGCAGGAACGGCCGGCGGTGCTGGAGGATGTACGCCAGCAGCCGGCGCCGAGGGGACATCGTTTCACCAGTATAGGACCTGGCGTCTAATGACTGGCACGAAACATGCCGATAAGCGGCGCATGCGAAACAGAATCGCCCCTCTCGTGTACTGCACGCTGCTCCTGCCGATCATCGCCGCAGCGCCCGCCGCCGCGCAGGCGCCCAACGATCAGGTCGTGGAGCTCGGCCTGATGTCCTGGCGACCTTCACCCGAGCTGCGGCTGTCGACCGGCGCGCTTGCCGGCTCGAGCATCGATGAAGTCGACTTCGTCGAGGAGTTCGGCATCGAAGACAAATCGTTTCCCGACTTCCGCGTCGCGCTCGGCCGAAACCACAAGTTCCGGTTCGGCTACGTGAAGTTCAGCTACGAGCAGGACGCCACGATCCGGCGGACGTTCACGTTCCAGGGCCGCACGTTCACGATCAATACGCCGGCCTCGGCCGATATCAAATGGGATCTGTGGACGTTCGGATACGAGTGGGATTTCGTCTCGCGCGACCGCGGCTTCTTCGGCGTCGTCGCCGACCTCAAGTACAACAAGGTGCAGGCGGCCATCGACAGCCCGGCGCTCCGCAGCACGGCCGCCACCGACACGGACGCGCCGGTGCCGACGATCGGCGTCATCGGCCGCGGCTACGTCACGCCGATGATCGCGATCACGGGCGAGTTCACCGGCCTGAAGGTGTCGTCGGGTGATTTCGACGTGAAGTTCACCGACTTCGACATCAACGCCACCATCATCCCGAGCCGCGCCATCGGGATCGGCGCCCAGGTCGGGTATCGCTCCGTCATCGCCGACTACATCGTCGACGAGGACACGGGCGACCTGAAGATGCAGGGCCCGTACTTCGGCGTCGTCGCGCGGTTCTAACTCGGTTTTCTCGCCACAATCATCAGCGAGCTGCCAAACGGGATGGGGACGCGGCGCGTCAGCGCCGCCTCCCCTCTCACGAGGGCGGTCAGCAGCGCATTGATCGGCGGGGATGGGACGATGAGGTCCTCGTCACCGTGCGGCGTCCGCCACAGCCGCTGAATCCGCTGCCACACCCGAACCGCCAGCATCAACGGCAGCAGCGACCCGAACAGAAAGGAGATGCGGATCGGCTCGAGCCCCGCCTGGGCGAGGAGCCGCCGCGCACGTGTCGGCGTATAGCGCCGCAGCTCGCCCCAGACGTCGCCGTGATCGCCGCCCATGAAATCGAGGGCGGTGACGTTCAGCACGAGATGGCCGCCCGGCTTCAGCACGCGCGCCAGCTCGCGCATCGCCCGCCGATCGTCGTGGACGCTCTGCATGACGTCGAACGAGGTCACCACGTCGAAGCTGCCGGACGCAAACGGGATCTGCTCCATATTCGCGCGCACCAGCGGCCGCCCGGCCGCGCGCGCCCGCCGCATCGCGTCGACGTGCATGTCGAAGCCGAACGCCCGGCCGTGCGGCGCGAGCAACACGCGCATGTTGTAGCCGGTGCCACACCCGCCGTCGAGAATGCGGAGGTCGCGGCGTCCGCCGGCGATCTGCTGGATGACGGGGCGGATGTACGCGCGGAAGCCGTGGAACCAGAAATGCGTCGCCTCGGCGGCGGCCGTCAGCGCGAGCAGATCGCTCATCCTGTCAGTCGGTCGCCGTCGTCGTGGTCAGAACGCCGCCATAGAGACGCCGGTAGTCGTCGGCGGTGCCCAGAATGCGTTTGACGTAGTTCTGGGTCTCCTGGAAGGGAATGTCGTCGATGAACTCGTCCTGCTCGAAGCCGGGGCGCTCCGCCTTCCAGCGCGATACCCGGTGCTCGCCGGCGTTGTAGGCGGCGAGCGCGACGTGCGCGCCGCCGAAGCGGTCCATCAGGTCGCGGAAGTACCGCATGCCGAGACGGAGGTTCGTCTCGGGCTGCGTGAGCACGGCTGTCGAGAAGCGGATCCCCAGCTTCGCGGCGTACCGGCGGCCGGTGGCGGGAATGAGCTGCATCAGGCCGACCGCGTTCGCCGCGGAGCGGATGTCGGGCGTGAACGTCGACTCCTGCGAGATGAGCGCCGCCATCAGATACGGATCGAGCCGATGCGCCTGCGCGTACTTGCGGATGAGCGGCCAGTAATCGAGCGGAAAGATGACCCGCAGGATCTCGGGCGGCAGCTGCTCCCCGCCGGCCGCCATGAAATGCGGATAGGCGCGGCGCATCAGCGTGATCGCGCCGCGCACGTCGGCGAACCGCTCGGCGGCCCCAGACTGCAGCCCGCGGCGGTTGCGGATCCACGCCGCCGTCGCCTGCAGCGCCGGCTGATCGCCCCACTGCTTCCGGGCGTACTCCACCTCGTCGAGCGCGGCGTCGTAGAGCTCGAGCCCGACGAGCGCGCGCACGACTGCGTCGGTCGGGACGACCGGCGCCGGCGCCGATGCCGTGTCGGTCCGGAGAATCGGGGCCACCGGCGGCGCGCGCCGCTCGCGCAGGACGGCCGACGCCAGCCGTCCGTAGTAGGAGTTCAGGTAGTCCGCCGCGACGATGCGGTACAGCGCGGTGGCCGCGTCGCGGCTGCCGAGCCGGTCGCGCGAGCGTGCCGCCCAGTACAGCCACGACGGACGATAGTCGGCGCGCGGGAACACGGCGGCCGCCTGCTCGAACGTCCGCGCCGCCTCGCCGTACTCGCCCTGTTTGTAGGCCCGCCACCCGACGCGCCAGGCCGCGCGATCCGTATACCGCCCGCGCGGAAACCGCCGCATCAGCTCGCGCAGCACGCCGTCCGCCGCCGGCTCGTCGTCCTGTCGAATGTAGTGAGCGGCGAGATCGTCGAGCGCCTCCTCCGCCCACGGACTGTCGGGATGATCGGCGACGAGCCCGCGGACCAGCGAGACGTAGGCCGTGTGATCGCCAAGACCGCGTGTCGCGGAGAGGTGGACGTAGCGCGCCTCGGCCTCCCGCGGGCCGCCGTCCAGCAGCGGTCGGATGGCATCCCGTGCCGTTCGGTGGCGACCGAGCTGGTCATCGCACGTCGCGAGACGGAGCACGATGAGCGCCCGGTCGTCACCGCGGGCCGCCGATGCGAGCTCGGCATAGGCGGGGCGCGCCTGCGCCCAGCGGCGCGCGGCAAAGAGCCGTTCGGCGCGATCGAGCTCCAGCTGAAACCGGTTCGACGGAATGAGCGCCGGCGCCTGGAGCCGCTCGATGCCCTGCTGTGCGGCCAGCGCCTGCGTGCTCAACGGAACCTCGTAATAGACGCGTGAATAGGCGCGGAGCGCGCGCGCCGGATCACCTGCCGCCTCGTACGCGCTGCCGAGGCGCAGGAACACCTCCTCGGGCGCGGCGAGCGTGTCGTCGCTCAGGTCGTTCAGGATGTCGGCGGCGCGGCCCGCATCGCCGCGTCCCTGGGCGGCGTCAGCCATTCGGAGCGGCGCGGCCTCCGCCAGAAACCCTTCTGCGTCGTCATCGATCGCATCGAAGGCGGCCTCGGCCTCCTCGAACCGCTGGAGCCCGAGCAGAGCGACACCGGTGTAATAGCGGACGTAGTTCGCGAGCGGTGTGGACGAGAGATCGGCGCCGCGGACGAGCGGCAGGGCCGCCGCGAAGTCGCCTTGCGCGATCAGCCGGACCCCACGCGCGAAGCGTGCGGCCGCAGACTCCTCCGCCGGTCGGGTGCTCGTCGAGCTGAGCGCCGAATCTGGCACCAGCCAGTAGAACGACGGGTGACTCGGCAGCGGCGCATGCGTGGTCGTCGAGATCGCTGTCGGCTCGGGAAGGTCGCCCACCACGCGCTGGCCGGCCAGGTCGCCCGCGGCCACCGCAAGCGCGAGCGCGACGAGAGAGATCCGGACTGGATAGCTCACTGCCCGGCGAAGCCTCCGGTCGCCGAGGCGTCACCCGGCGGGGCGAGGCGGCGCGGAGGCGTGAGACCCAACGCCGCGTGCAGTGTGATCGATTCGAGCAGGTGGCCTGTGTACCGCGTCAGCAGGTCGAGCGCCGGGATGCCGCCCGCACGCGCGTCGGCCCCCTCGGCGTAGAGAATCGCCACCACAGACCCATCCACGCTGATTGGAAAGCGTGTCATGCGGTCGGTCCGGGTGGTCGTGACCGCCGCTTCCTCGACGCCGTTCAGCCGCCACGCGCGCACGCGTCCATCCCGCACGAGAAAGAGACCGACGCGATCGGCGTATGGCACGGCGGCTTCGACGAGCGCGTGCAGCGTACCGGCGAGCGAGCCTGCGCGATCGATCGCCTCAGCCGCAGAGGCGAGCACAGCCGTGGCCGTGTCGGGCAGCTCGTGCGCGAGGGTCCGCAGCTCGGGCTCGAGGCCCGCGCGCAGGCCGGCCAGCGCGCGCTCGAGCGCGTCGTGAAGACGATCGTGAATCGACACGATGCGGCCATTATACGGCACGGTCGATGCAGCCTTTGTTCGAGCGGAGGACCACTATGGTTCGAGCTCTGCTGCGGTTCACCCTGCTCATCATTCTGGTCGCTGCGATTGCCGCGTTCTTCATCGGCTATCGGTTCGGCAACCGCGGCGGCGCGCGTGACACCGAGTATGCGGTCGGCACGGCCGGCGACACCACGTCGCGCGATCGGCCGGCGGCGCGCGGGTCCGACACCGTGAGCGTCGAGCGCATGCGCGAGACCGGCGCGCGGATCGGCGAGAGCGTCGCCGAAGGCACGAATCGGGCGGAGCGCCTCGCGCGCGACGCGGGGCTGACGGCCAAGATCAAGTCGAAAATGGCGCTCGACGATCTGGTGAAAGCGCGCACGATCGACGTGGATACGGTCGAGGGCGCGGTGATGCTCAGCGGGACCGTGGCCTCGCCGGCCGAACGCGAACGGGCGGTGCGGCTGGCGCGCGAGACCGAGAGCGTCACCTCGGTCACCGACAGGCTGATCGTGCGGGAGTGACCGACGCTACAATGCGCGCGTGCGTTTCAATCGGCATCGACGCGCGTTTCTGTACGCGCTGGCCACCTCACCGCTTGCCCCGCGTGCGGCCGCGCAGTCTGCACATGAGCGCCTGATTGCGGCCATTCAGGACGGCGGCAAGATCCTCTACTTGCGGTATCCGCCGCCCGACGGCCTGCCGCGGGCGCGCGAGCTCGGCCGCGCACTGTACGCGCTCCGCGTCCCGCTCAATGAAATCCTCACCAGTCCGGCGGCCGAGGCGCGCCGGATCGCTGACGAGGCCTTTGCTTCCGATCGCGTCCGCGTGGCGCCGGAACTCGCGGCCGGCGAGAGCACGGCCGAGCGAGCGCAGGCGGTGCGCCGGCTCCTCGGCACGATTCCCGGGCCGGGCATGAATCGTGTGCTCGTCGGCGATCGGGCGCCGCTCGAAGCGGCGGCGGAGCGGCGCTTCGCCGACAGCGTGCTGCCGGAGGGGGGCATGGCGGTGTTTCTGCCCGGTCAGAATCCGAAGCTGCTCGGCACGATTACCGCCGAGCGGGTCATCGCTTCGGCGAAGGCGCGAGGGGCGCTGTAAGCGTCGCGATCGCCGGTTCGTCGAATCCTGCCTCGCGCAGCACTTCCTCCGTGTGCTCGCCCAGCCGCGGCGCGCGGCGGCGCACGGCCGGGGGCGTGGCGCTCAGCTTGATCGGCGATCCGAGCGCGCGGAGGGGTCCGAGCGTCGGGTGCTCGACCTCGACGACCATCTCGCGCGCGACGACCTGCGGATCCGCGAAGACCTCCGCATAGCTGTTGATCGGACCGCACGGGATCTCGCGCGCCTCGAACGCCGCCAGCCACTCGCGCTTCCCCCGGTGGCGCGTCACCGATTCGATGCGCTCCGCGAGCGCCGCCCGATTGCGGACGCGGCTGGGATTGTCGGCGAACTCCGGCAAGGCCGCCCACTCCGGATGCCCGAGCGCCTCGCACAGCCGCTCGAACAGCCGGTTGGTCGACGCGCCGATCGTGACGTACCCGTCGGCGCACTCGATCGCCTGATAGGGCGCCACCATGCGATGCGCCGAACCGAGCGGCTCGGGCACGCCGCCGCCGGAGAAGTACTCCGTCGCCTCCCACACCGACAGCGCCACGCCGGCCTCGACGAGCGAGGTGTCGACGTGCTGCCCCTCGCCGGTCCGGTTCCGGTGCACCAGCGCCGCGAGAATGCCCGCGACGGCAAACAGGGCCGCGCCGAGATCGGTCAGCGGTACGCCCGATTTCATCGGCGGACCGCCGGCCGCCCCGGTAACCGACATGATCCCCGAGACCCCCTGGGCGATCAGGTCGAGGCCCCCTTTGCTGCGGTCGGGTCCGGTGTGTCCGTACCCCGAGATCGACGCGTAGATCAGCCGCGGATTCCGCGCGGCCAGCGCCGCGTAGCCGAGCCCCAGATCCGCCATGACGCCCGGACGGCTGTTCTCGGCGAAGACGTCAGCCGATTCGACGAGCCGCAGCACCGCCGCGCGCCCGATCTCGCTCTTGATGTCGAGGACGACGCTCCGTTTGCCGCGGTTGACGGCGTTGTAGGCCGGCGTGTCGTTGCCGACGCCGCCCGGCATCCGGCGGGTCATGTCGCCGGCCGGCGGCTCGATCTTGATGACGTCGGCACCGAGATCGGCCAGCAGCATCGTGCAGAAGGGGCCGGCCATCACCTGCGTGACGTCGACGACGCGGAGGCCGGCCAGCGCGCCTGGTCCTGAATCCATCCGTAAAACTATAGTGTAGAGGCGGACCCCGAGGTCCGCCTCTACGAGAGCATGATTACAACCGAAACGATCTTCGAGCTCGAGCCGCCGCTCGCGATCCTGACCTTCAACCGGCCCGAGGCGCGCAACGCGATGACCTGGGCGATGTACGATGCGCTCGTCGAGGCGTGCGACCGGGCCGATCGGGACGACTCGGTGCGCGTACTGATCCTGCGCGGCGCCGGCGGCAAGGCGTTCGCGGCCGGCACCGACATCTCCCAGTTTCAGCAGTTCAAGACGCCGCAGGACGGCGTCGACTACGAGCAGCACATCGCCGAGGTGCTCGATCGGCTCGAGCGCGTCGCCAAGCCGACGCTCGCGCAGATCGAGGGCGTCGCGGTGGGCGCCGGCTGTGCGATTGCGGTCGCCTGCGACCTGCGCGTGGCGACGCCGGAGTCGACCTTCGGCATTCCCATCGCGCGCACGCTCGGCAACTGCGTGACCGGCGCCGCCTTCAGCCGGCTCGTGGATCTCATCGGGCCCGGGCACGCGAAAGACGTCCTGTTCACCGGCCGGCTCGTAGGCGCGGACGAAGCGCACGCCATCGGCCTCGTCGACCGGATCGCGCGCGCCGACGCCATCGGCGCGGCCGTCCGCGAGCTGGCCGCCCAGATCGCCTCGAACGCGCCGCTCACCATCCGCGCAACCAAGGAGATGACGCGGCGCCTGCTCGCGCAGCGGCGTCTGAGCTCGTCAGAGGCGCGCGATCTGATCGAGATGTGCTACGGGAGCGCAGACTTCAAGGAAGGCGTGGCCGCGTTTCTGGCCAAGCGGCCGCCGAAGTGGACGGGCCAATAGGGGTCAGGAATCACTCCTGACCCCTGATTCCTGACCCTTGACCCCTCTGCGTCAGTTCGCCGCGAAGCAGTAGAACAGCCCGGCGCCGCCCGTCTTGACGAGCGCTTCCTGGCTGCAGCCGGCCGAGGAGTGCGCGGCGTTCCACGACGAGTTCCCCCCGCCGAGGCGGTCGTGGTGACCGACGATCGCGTTCCCCATCCCGTTGCTCGTCCAGTTGTTGCAGGTGGTCACGGCGGCGTTCCCGATCATCGCGCGGCCGGTCGAGTCCGAGCCGGTCAGCATGTCGTGCTGGTTCGGCATGTCGCCGACGCCGTTCACCATGCCGCCCTTCTCGTTGAGCGCGGTCGGCTTCCGGACGTTGTTGCGGTCGCGCTCGATGTCGCCGTGCAGGTCGTTCACATTGGCGGCAATCAGCTGGCCCTTGGCGTTGTACCAGGGACCGGTGCCGATCCGGCCGCGGGCGTTCACGGCCGGCGTGTCGCCCGCCTGAGCCGTGCTCAGATAGGCACGCCACATGCGGTTGCCGGCACCGGCGGCCGACGCCAGCTTCTGGCAGTACGCGTCCGCGCCCGCCAGACCGCCTAGATTGGCGCCGTCGCCGGGTCCGACACTGGTGATGAAGAAGCTCATTGGCTGTGCCGGCATCTGTGCCTGCCCCTGGCCCTGGGTGATGCCGGGCGACATGAGCACCGCGGCCAGCACGATGGCAGCGGACAGTCCAAGCGTCTTTCGCATCGTTCTCCCCTCGCGTCTGAAGTTAAGTGATTGAAAGAACTGGAACGGCTCAGGCCGTTCGCGGTCGTCAACTATAGACCGGACGCGCCTGTAGCTCAACACCCGGAAGACAGGATGCGCTCGCGCACGAACCTATTTCGGCCCGCCCTCAGGCATCGGTAAACCGAATCACGAGTGTACGCCGGGTCTGCGGCGGATGGCGACTTCCCGCCGCGAGACCCGGCCTACGTCCGTAGGGCGGGTCTCGCCTCGCACGCGATCCATGCGAGGCAGACCCGCCTGAACATCCCCTTCAGAACGTCAGCTTCACCGAGATGCGTGCGACGCGCGGCGGGATCACCTGCAGCGGCCGCAGCCACGATCCCGACTGCCAGCTGATGCGCTCTTCGGGATTGGCGTTGAACAGGTTGAAAAGGTCGAGCGCGCCCGATGCCTGCAGCGGACCACTGAGAGTGAACGCCTTCTCGAGCCGCAGGTCCGTGATGACGACGTTACGCTGGCGGTGCGTGCCCATCGGCTCGGCGAGCACCCGCACCGTGCCGTAGTTCAGCGTCGCATCGAACGTACGGCCGTACGGCAGGCCCGACTGCTCCCGCACGATGGCGGCCAGGCGCATCTGGTACGGCAGCTCCACGGTCCCGAGCATCTTGGCGCTCCACACCGTGAATTCGAAGCGCCCCTGGCCGTCCGTGTTGATCAGGTCGTTCGGCGTCAGCGGGTACTGGTTGGTCCGGATCGTGTTCGGCGACTGCGCCTCCGGGTACTGGTTGCCGTTGAACCAGCTCTTCATGATCGAGAACGACGCCGCGAGCGACCGACGTATTGCGGGGCCAGGTTGAACCCCGGAATCGGCGCGCCGTCGTCCCCGGTGCCGATGCGGCCGTCCGGGCCGGGATCGGGAATCATCACCGGCACGTTGAAGCCGTCGTACGGCCGGTTCAGATTGACCGACGAATTGCCGGTCCCGTAGGGCTGCCGCGTTCCGCGCCAGATGACGCCGCCGCGGACGCCGACGTTGGCAACGAGCTCGCGCTCGTACCACGCCGCCACCTCGTGCAGGTACTGGTCCTCGAGGTTCGGATCGAGCGCCGTGCTCGCGCGCCCGCCCGCGTTCGAGATCAGGCGCCCCTCCTCGCCCACGTCGTACACGCCATTGCGGTTCGGGTCGGTCCAGGCGAAGCGCCGGTTCCAGAGACCGCCGTCTCCGGAGTTCGGCGTGAGGGTGCCGGCCAGCCCGAACCCCGGGTCGTACCAGTACTTCGCGTAGTTGAACTTGACGACGTTCTTGTTGTCTTCGGTGACGGCCCAGCTTGCGCCGACCCGCGGCGCAAAGAGATTCCAGGTGTTGAGGTTGTCCTCCGCCGGAAAGCGGATCTCGGCAGGATTCCACCGGCTCGCAGGGTGCACCATCTCGGGCACGTACGACCGGAACCGGTCGAAGCGGATGCCAAGATTCAGCGTGAGCCGCCTGGGTGACTGCCACGTGTCGGTAATGTAGGCCGACGTCACGGCGAGCCCGATCGTCTGCTCGCCGGGCTCGGTCAGCCAGACCTCGATCGGGTTGGCGTTGTTGTAGACGTGCACGACCTGCTCGGGAAAGCCGTCGGCCTTGGACCACTGCTCCTCGTGGAAGGAGTTGCCGCCGACCTTCAGGTTGTGCGTGCCCCACCAGTTGTCCCTGAAGTAGCTCAGAGAGCCGAGCAGCTGCGGGCGATCGCGGTCCTGGACGCGGTTCTGATTGCCGCCGCGCACGATGCGCGTGCCGAGGTCCTCGTAGCGGAGCGCCTCGGTCTGCCGCTCGGTCGGGAAATGGAACCAGTAGCCGCCGCCGCGGACCTCGGCGAACGCCGCGTTGCCGATCACGCGGTTGTACTCGCCCTTCCACACGCCGCTGTGATAGTCCTGATACCACGTCGACTCGCGCGACTGGTTGATCGCCGCCGTCGCGCTCAACCGGAACGCATCGAGGCGGTTGATCTGCAGCTTCTCCGTCCGCTGGAAGTACCCGATGAACTTGTTGTTGGTGGAGAGCTGGTAGGTGAACTTCCCGGTGAAGTTCTGGCCCCGGGACTGCTGCGGTTCGGCCGGGTAGTTCGCAAACCACTGCTTCACGGTCAGGTAGCGGTACGACCCGTACCACCACAGCCTGTCGCGCACCAGGAACCCGCCCAGATCGGCGTTGGTGTCGCGCCAGCCTTCGGAACGATTGACCTCGCGAGGCCCGAGCCGGCCGCCGCCGCTGACCCCGCGTGCAATCTGGCCTTCATCGATGTTGTACCCCTGCATCTTGTCGTTCTGGTAATCCTGGTAGAACGCGCCGTGGTACACGTTGCCGCCGGACTTGCTCACCAGGTTCGAGAAGAGGCCGGGCGATCCGGTCTCGGCGCTGTGACCGGCGGTGCTGACCGAGACCTCCTCGAACGACCCGTAGTCGCCGTAGAAGGAGAAGCCGACGCCACCGGTCGCCGAGTTGGAGATGATGCCTTCGACGAGCGGGCGCTCCTGGCCGGTGACGCCGTAGACGTTCACCGGGAGCACGGTCATCGCCGCGCTGCCGCCGACGTCGAACTTGGAGACCTGCACGCTCGGGCTGATCGCCAGCAGCGACCAGAAGTCGCGCGACCCGGTCGGGATGGCCGACAGCAGCTCCTTGTCGAACCTCGTGGTCAGCTCGGTCGACTGGATGTCGACGACGGGCGCCTCGCCGCTGACGGTGACGGTCTCGGCGAGCGTCGCGAGCCCGACCTCCACGTCCACGGTCGCGGTGAAGCCGAGCGACACGCGAATGCCCTCGCGCTTGACCGTGGCGAAGCCCTGCAGCTCGTACGTGATTGTGTATTCACCGGGCGGCACCGCCGGGAAGCGATACTGCCCTTCTTCGTTGGTGACCGTCTCGCGAGAGCCACCGATGAGCGACGGAGACGTGATGGTCACCGTCACGCCCGGCAGTACGGCCTTCGACGTGTCGAACACCCGGCCGTTGATGGCGCCCGTGGCGCTCGTCGTGGTCTGTCCCGCCGCGAGCGGCACGACTGCAAGGAGCGCAATCACCACCGCGGCGGAAATCCTGACGCGTGTCATATCCGGTGTCCCTCCCCTTTCCTCTACCAGACGAAGACGACAAAGAAAAAACAAAAGCGCGCCGCATTGTCCCCCAACACCGTCTGGAAACTCAAGCGGACTACGGGCGTCGTACGCGCGCGGCGCGCGTACTTTCGCCCTGTCGCTCGAGCGCCTCGGCGAGGCCGGCCAATGCGGGTTCATACGCGGGATCCAGCAGCAGCGCCTCGGCGAAACGAGCGGCCGCCGCGGCCGGGTTGTTCGCCTGCAGCTCGAACGTCCCCAGATTGGCGAGCGCGGATGGATCGGTCGGATCGGCCGCGCGCGACGCCTCGAATGCCGCGCGGGCGCGATCGGGCCGGCCAAGGCTGGCGAAGGCGGCGCCGAGCAGGTTCTGAACGCGCGCATTGCGCGGGTCGGCCGCCGCGGCCCGCTCGCCGATGACCAGCGCCTCGGCGAACTCGCCGCGAAGAAAGCGGAGCACCGCCTGGTAGTACAAGGTGCCGGGTCGATCGGGGTGGTCACGCACCATCACCTGCACGACCGGATCGAGCCGCGTGACATCGCCGAGGTCCGCGATGACCGATGCGAGCTGCTCGCGCGCGTCGGCACTCGACGGATCGACCTGGAGCCCCTCGTCCGCGGCCGCAAGCGCCGCGTCGGTCTGCCCGGCCGCAGCCAGCAGGCGCGACAGCGCCATGCGGACGGCCACGTTTCGCCTCTCACGGTGCGCCAGCTCCTCGAGGAGCGCGCGCGCCGCTGCCTCGCGTCCGGCGAGCGCGGCCGCCCGTGCGAGCGCCGCGAGCGCCTGCGCGTCCGACCCATCGCCCGTGACCGCGCGCGCCAGCGCGTCGTAGGCGCGGTCGGCAGCCTTGGCGTCGAGGTGCATGAGCCCCAGTTCGCGCCACATCGCCGGCGTCGCCGAGGCGAGGGCGTTGGCCACCTCTGGCGGGGCGGCGTGCGAGGCCGTCAGACGTTGCAGGATCTCGACGTTGCCGCGCCCGCGCGTGCCGTAGATCCCGCGCGGACCCGAGAACTCGAGCGCCAGCCGATCGTCGGTCTGCACGGGTGCGGTGCCGAAGGCGGCGAGGCCCGATCCATCCGCCACGAAGAGCGACAGCAGCCCGAACGGCGTCGCATGGGATGCCGCCAGATCCGCCGCGACGTCCGCGGGCCACGGGCGCGCGATCTGCGGCAGGCGATCGACAACGGGCGAGTCGGCGCCGATGAGGAGCAGATCGCCGTCACCCACGAGCCAGAGGCCTCCATCGGGAAAGACGGCGTGAAAGGTCGCGACGATCGAGCGCAGATCGTCTTCGGTGATGTCATAGGTATGCGCCCACTGGCAGAACACGCCGCCAGGCGCAAGGCGTTCGCGCGCGGCCGCGAAGAACTCGCGCGTGAAGAGTGCCGCGATCCCCGCCATCCACGGATTCGACGGCTCGGAGATGAGGACGTCGTACGGCGCACGCGAGAGCGTCAGATGCGTGCGCCCGTCGGCGACGATCAGGCGCGTCCGCGGATCGTCCAGCGCATCGTGGTTCTCCATCCGGAAGAACGAGGAGGCGGCCACGACCTCGGGCGAGATCTCCAGCACCTCGACGCGCGCAACCGGATGCCGCAGCGCGGCGCCAACCGTGACGCCGCTGCCCAGCCCGATCACCGCGACGCGCCGCGGTGACGGATGCAGCAGCAGCGGCAGGTGCGCCAGCAGCTTCTGCGTCAGCATGTCGGCGCCGTTCGACGCGTCCACCTTCCCGTCGATGGCCAGCGACGTCGTCCCGGCGACTCGCCGCACCGACACGATGCCCGACGCGCCCTCCGCGTACGAGAGCAGCTCGCCCGCTTCGAGGCTGGCCTGCAGATCGCCCGCGGCATCGATGGCGTACTTGTAGGCGCCGCTCGAGACGAGCTGCGGGTTCCACGGCGGCAGCGGGACGGCTGCGGCCGCCACGGCCAGACCACCCGCGGCAATGGCCAGGCGCGCACGCGTTCGCGGCGTGCCGGAGACCGCCACCACGATTGCCGCCAGCGCAAGGAGCAGCCCGCCGGCCCCGATCGATCGCTGCAGGCCGAGTGCCGGCACGAAAAAAAAGCTGCCAGCCAGCGCACCCGCCATCGCACCGACCGTGTTCACGGCATAGACGATCGCCACATCGGCCGACAACGATTCGGCGCCCCGGGTTGCAGCGGCCACCGCGAACGGGAAGGCGGCTCCAAACGCGAGCGTCATCGGCACGAGCAGCGTGCCGACAATCACCGCCTGCCGCACCGCGATGGACGTCAGCGTGGCTCCCGGCGCGGACACGAGCTCGGCGATCGTCAACGGCAGCTGTCCCACCGCCGCCCACGCGCCGAACGCGCCCAGCGCCGCCAGGGCGAGCATCGATCCGAGCCAGACGAGGGGACGCCTCACGCGGTCGGCCGCGCGGCTGGCGACGGCCGCACCGGCGGCGATACCGATGATGAAGGCGACGAGCATCGTGCTGAACGCGTAAGTGGTCGGCCCGAGAACGAGGGCGAGGGCTCGCGTCCAGACCACTTCGTAGAGGAGCGCCACACCGCCCGAGACGCCGAGGGCGGCGGCGGCAAGCCACGGCCGCGGCATGTTCGTGTGAGGCATCGGCGCCTGCGCGCGGCCGCGTCGCACTCGTGCGGGCGCAGACGTCGAAATCGGGCGGGGCACGGGCGCGACGACGAGCGACGACGCGAGCCGCCACGCCACAGCCGCTGCCACGACGTTCGCCGCGACGCCGGCGAGCGTCGTCAGACGCAGGCCGAGTGCCGGGAGCAGCACGAAGCCGGTGAGGGCCGCACCACACGCGGCCCCGATCGTGTTGACCGCGTACAGCAGCCCCGCCTCGCCTGCCGCGCGATCGGGGCGGCCTGCAAATCCCCGCACCGCCATCGGCAGCGTCGCACCCATCATGGCCGCCGGAAGCGCGATGAGGAGCAGGCTCGTCGCGACACGCGCGAGGCCGAACCACGTCCCACCACCGTCTGCGTATGCAACGCGAAGCAGGGGCTGCAATGCGAAGAGACCGAGCGGCAGCAGCAGCGCGCACGCACCCATGACCGCCTCGAGCACCGCATAGATCACCAGGGCCCGCGGCGGCGACAGCCGCGGCGCAATCCGCCCCGCGCCGGCTGCACCCATGGCGAGGCCGCCCATGAATGCGGCGAGCACGGTGCCGACTGCGGCGACCGTATGGCCAAGGTGCAGCGTCAGCAGGCGCGTCCACGTGACCTGGTACAGCAGGGCCGCCGCGCCCGACAGAAAGTAGACGACCAGAAAGACACGCCGCGCCATTCCGGCCGCCAGTGTAGTCGGTTTGCTCCTGTGAGACGGACGCTCGCCGCGGCCGCGGGTGTAGAATGCCCCGCTGGAGACCGCCATGCGCAGTTGGATTTCCATTGTCGCGCTTCCGTGTGTCGCGATCCTGCTGGCAGCGCTGGTTTCAGTCGATACGCCTGCCGCCAGCCAGAGCGCCGCGCCGGCCGTCACGTTCCACAAGAACGTGCTCCCGGTGCTCCAGAAGAACTGCCAGAGCTGCCACCGCCCCGGCCAGATCGGGCCGTTCTCGATGCTCACCTACAAGGAGACGCGTCCGTGGGCCCGGGCGATCAAGCAGGCGGTGGTGACGCGCGCCATGCCGCCGTGGTTTGCCGATCCGCGCTACGGCCATTTCAACAACGACCGCTCGTTGAAGCAGGCGGACATCGATCTCATCGCCGCGTGGGTGGACGCTGGAGCGCCCGAAGGCAATCCAGCCGACGCGCCGGCGCCGATCGCATGGCCGGAGGGCGGCTGGCAGATCAAGCCGGACGTCGCCTTCGATCTGCCGCCGTATCCCGTGCCGGCGAAAGGGATCGTCGAGTGGGAGCGCATCGCGTTCCCCGCCCCGTTCAAGGAAGACACGTGGGTCGCGTCCGTGGAGATCCTCCCCGGTGTGCCGGCCGTCGTGCACCACCTCTGCTTCGGGTTCCAGAAGCATCGCGAGACGACCCCCTACGGCGTGTACCAATGGATGGACGTGCCGCGCGACGAGAACGGCAACATGCTGAAGGTCGACGGCACCACGACCGGCCCGCGCAGCGGCATCGTCCTGTCGCGCAAGGCCGGGAGCACCGAAGTGACGCGCCGCACCGGAAGTCCGGATTTCTTCCACGAGGGCACGAACGAGTTCTGCTATCTGCCCGGCCTCCCCTATGAAGACTATCGCCCGGTGAATGCCGGGATGTTCGTGCCGGCCGGCTCCGACATGATCGTCAGCCTGCACTACACGACGACCGGCCTGGCGGTGGTCGATCGGAGCCGCATCGGGTTCACGGTGACGAAGACGCCGCCGAAGAAGAAGTTCCTGCCTCAGGACGGCGCCGAGGGCGAGAATCCGCCCGTCGCGCGGCAGCAGGCGAACGCGTCGCTTGCGATTCCGCCGTTTGCCGACAACCACCCGGGTCCGCGTGCGGAGATCGCGTTCCTGAAGGACGTGGAGCTCGTCTGGTTCCGGCCGCACGCGCACGTCCGCGGCAAGACGGTCAGATACACGCTGATCCATCCGGACGGCCGCGAGGAGACCGTGCTCTACGTGCCGAACTACAACTTCAACTGGCAGCTCACCTATCGAACATCGATCCCGATCAGGAAGGGATCGAAGATGCGCGTCCAGTTCACCTACGACAATTCGACCAAGAACAAGTACAACCCCGATCCGGGCGCCTGGGTCCGCTACGGCGGCCAGAGCTGGGAGGAGATGGGAACGCCCAACATGGGGTTCCTCGTCAATCAGGACGAGGACGTGACCAACGCCATCATCGAGCGATGACGATGCGCACCGCACTGGCCGTGCTCGTGCTGCTCCTCGCGGCGCCTGCGCGCGCCGAGCAGCGCGACGTCACCTTCCCGGCGGCGGACGGCTTCGCGCTCCAGGGCACGTTCTATCCGGCGCCGAAGGGCGGCCCCGGCGTCCTGCTGCTGCACCAGTGCAACGCCGATCGCCGCAGCTACGACCAGCTGGCGGTGATGCTGAACAATGCCGGCTACAACGTGCTGTCGTTCGACTTCCGTGGCTTCGGCGGGAGTCGCGGCGGCCAGTACACCGAGTTCGCCAGCCAGCGCGAGCGCATCGTCGGGCAGATGCCGGGCGACGTCGATGGCGCGCTGAAATTCCTGACCGCGCAGAACACCGTGATCGCCCGCGCGCTCGGCGTCGTCGGCGGCAGCTGCGGCGTGAACCAGGCAATTCAGGCGAGCCGCCGCCATCCCGACATCCGAACGCTGGTGCTGCTCTCGGGCGGCACGAACGCCGACGGCGAAGCCCACATCAAGGCCTCGCGGCAGATTCCGATCTTCGGCGTGGCGAGCGAGGAGGACGGGAATGCGCCGGCCTCGATCAGGAAGATCGTCGGTCTCTCCGCGCATCCCGACAGCCGCGTGCAGATGCTGAAGAACGCGGGGCATGCAGCCGAGATGCTCGCGCGGCAGGAAGATCTCGGCGCGGATATCGTGATCTGGTTCCGGGCCAACCTGCCCGTGGCGGGCTACGGCCTGCCGCCCGCTCTTCGTTGACTGCGGACTAGTGGAGCCGTGAGGTCGCGCGCGGAACGCGGCGCGCGCGATCGCGCGGCGTGATGGTCCAGTAGGACTCGTCGAACGGCCGCCCGTCGGTCGCCCGCGGCATCGGATCCGGCACGGCGCCGAGCTTCCGCAGCGCTGCCGCGCCGCGCCCGTTTGTCGCCGCCAGCCGCGCCCCGAGCTCGGGCAGGCCCAAATCGTCGAAGGCGAAGTCGAGCACCGCGTCGGCGCACGCGGCGAACAGTCCCGTACCCCAGTACGTGGGTGCGAGCACGAATCCCCATTCCGGCGATCTGCCGGCCGGCACCTGGATCTGGATCAGCCCGACGGCCCGGTCGCACCCGTCGGGAACAACGGCAAAGCAGTAGTACTGGCCGGCCGCGCGCTTGGCGTGCGACCACGCGATGAACTGCTCGAATCCATCCAATGTCACGGGCGGCGTCGTGAATCGGGTCACACTGCGCGAGGTGAGGAGGGCATGCAGCGAGGGTGCGTCCTCGACTCGAGGCTCGCGCAGCACCGCGCCACGGACGACCAGCTCGGGCAGCGCCGTGCGCCACACCGACGCCCCGCCGCCCAGAGGACGGACGTGGTCACTCGCAGGGGGATGAACGAGAGACACTCGGCATAGCCAACGAGCAATGGAACGGCCACTCCCCGTCACGTTCGGCAACCTCAACCAGACCAAAGGGTTGCCCGCAGCACTCCCTGGAAGATTGGCGGCCCGGCTGCTCCATTTCGGAACACGCCGATCACAGATGTGGCGCGGCTTATTCGGCTCCGCCTCCCTGGGGCTGCGCGCGCGGCGTGAACGTCTTCAGAAACGCGACGATCTGATCGATCTGCCCCTGCTGCAGCGCGTGCTGGAAGCCGGGCATCATCGCGGATCCCACTCTCACCTTCTCGCGGATGGCCGTCTCGCCGAGCTTCTCCACGGTCTGCTGACCGAGAAGCGGGCCGGGGCGCTGACGTGTCCCGCCATGGCAGTTGGCGCAGCGCTGCGCGAAGAGCGCGCGGCCCTTCACCTCGGCCTCGCCGAGCGGAATCGGCGCCATCGCCGCGCGCATGTCGTAGACCTCGCGCACGACTTCAGGGGTCGTCGAGTACGCCTCGCCGTTGCGCTGCTGCGCCTCGACCCGCGTGACGGGGGGCGCGAGCAGGACGAACGCCGCGATGAGCGATGTCAGCCGTCTGCTCATCGCAGCGCCTCGATCTCGGCTTCGGTCCTGGGCCGCAGCCGGATGACCCGGCTCGTATTCGCGCACGGCACCCAGACGTCGCCCCGGATGTTGTCGACCGAGATGTTGCGCGACTCGCAGCGGCTCGGCAGCGTGTAGTAGGTGAACTGCTCGGTGCGCGGATCGAGACGCGCGACCTTCGCGTCGGCGAAGAGGTTCGTCCAGACGTTCGAGTCCCTGTCGACCGTCACGAAATAGGGATTCCCCTGCAGCGCGTAGTACTTCGTCTCGAGCGTGCGGATGTTGATGCGTGCGAGGTTGTTGCCGGCGTTGTTCGGCACCCAGACGAATTCCCCGCGCTTGTCGGCGCCCATGCGCCGCGGCTGCTGCCCGTGCGGCACCGTGTTGATGTTGCCCCACGTCATCACGCCCATCGACCGGTACCATTCCCGATCGGCCTCGGTCGTCACGTCCTCTTCCTTCACCCACGGGGGACGCATCAGCACCTCGAACGTCTTCCCCGTCGTCGGATCGGCGGTGACGACCCGGTCCGCGGTGTACTGCGTCCACCAGCCGTGGCCGGCGGCATCACCGGCCGTGCCGTACACGAAGTTGCGCGGCCAGGCGATGCTCGAGAAGTGCATCCATGTCTTCGTCTCCGGATCGAACCGGTTGGCGCCGCCGGTCGTGGCGCCCCAGATCGTGCCCTGCGCATCGACATCGACCGTCGTGAGCTGACCGCCGCCCATATTGAGCGGCGGGAAGAACATCTCGATCCGCTCGGTCTTCGGATCGAGGCGGCCGAGCGGACCGTCGCCGCCATCGAACCAGATGATCCCGTTCTGGTCCTTGGTGATCGAGTGAGAGCGCCGGATCGCCTGCCCGTTCATCACCTTGACGCCGGTGACCTGCCCCGTCGCCGTGTCGATCTTGAAGAGCGTCATGTCGGCCGGCCCGCGGTCGCGTGTGCCCCAGGCGTTGCCATCGTTGTCGGGCACCACGTCGTGGATCCAGCGCGCACCCATCGACGCCGTCGGCCAGCCGAACGACCAGTCGCTGCCGTCGTTCCAGGCGCGCTCGCTGCGCGCGCCAGCGAGCGGCACGTCGTACTCGGTGATCACGACGCGCGCGGCGTCGCCGCGGGGACGCGGATCGAGCCCGAACGTGAGCGGCGGAGCGCTCGGGCCGCGCACGCTCGCCAGGTACTCCGCCAGCTCCTCCTCGTAGTGAACGACGGTGGTGTGGCGGTTGATGTTGCCGGTCCCGGTGTTCCGCTCCATGAAGCCGATCACGGCCCGCCAGCCGTTCTCGTCGAAGCGGTTCTGAAAGACATACGTGGCCGGATGGCAGGCGGTGCAGTTGGTGCGGAAGATCGCCTTCAGCCGGCGCTGCTCTTTCGTGTCTTCAGGCAGCGCCGCGAGCCATTCCGACGGCGTGAGCTGCGGTGTGAGGTCGGCGATGGCGTTCAGCGTGAACGCCTGCTGCGTCCGCCCGGCTGTCTGGATCGTGACGTGTGCGCGCGCCGTCTCGTACCCGGTTGCCTGCGCCCACAGGTTGTACGGTCCGGCCGGCAGCGCCGGGAATACGTACGCGCCTCGCTCGTCGGTGAAGACCGACGTCGTGATCGAGGCGCCTGGCGCGCGTGCCGAGATGACGACGCCCTCGAGCGGCGCACCGTCGGCGGCGCGGATGGCGCCGACGAGATTCGACCGCGCACTCCCGCCGCTCCGCGCCCGGCTCGAGGCCTGCTCGCGGGCCGCGGGCACAGCGCCGGTCAGCACCGCGGTCAAGGCGACCAGACCCGCACCGAGCACCCACACCGCACGTCTCTTTCCCACGTGCCCTACTGTACGGATCGCCGGCAGCGAGTCAAGCGCGCTCGGCGGCGGCCTCGAGCCCTTCGATATCGATCTTTTTCATCTTCAGCATCGCCTGCATGACCCGCTTCGACTTCTCCGGATCGGGGTCGCTCAGCAGCTCGCCCAAAATCGTGGGATTGACCTGCCACGACACGCCGAACTTGTCATGGAGACGGAGAAGTTCGCGGCCTCCTCGGCCTGGGTGTCGAACCACAGGAACGGGGTAATACGAGGCATCGTTCGGCTCCTTTGCGACAGCGTTCGTCCGTATAGACGGCGTGGGGCGGCGAGAATCATCGCACGCACCTCCGGCAGTGTTGACACAAGTGGCGATCGCGGGCACGGTGAGCGGATATGGGTAATGGGGGGCGAGCCCAGGCGTGGGGTGCGTTGCGCCGCCACTCGACGCCGGCGACGTTCGTCGCCGGGTTCCTCTTCGACTTCTTCACGATGCAGCGGATCGACGCCTGGGCGGACCTCGCGGTCCAGCTCGGCTATCTGACGGTGCTGACCGGGCTGCTCGTATACCAGCACCGGGAGCTCACAGGGCGCTGGCGGCCCGGCCGGTTCGCGACACCGTTCTGGCGCTACAACCTGGAGGCGCTGCACTTCATTTACGGCGGCCTGCTCAGCGCGTACGTGGTGCTCTATTTCCGCAGCAGCACGGCGGCGCGTCCGGCTGTGTTCCTGATGCTGCTCGTCGGGGTGATGATCGTCAACGAGCTGCCGCGCGTCCGCGCGGCGGGCTACCGGTTGCGCCTCGGGCTGTACGGGTTCTGCGTCGCCTCGTTCCTGACGTACTTCATCCCGATTCTGCTGGGGCGGATCGGAGGGTGGATCTTCCTGCTGTCGCTGCTCTCGTCGGCGGCGGTCGTCTGGCGCGTCACCGCGTGGCTTGCGGGTCGCGGCGCGGACCGCAGGGCCGAGCGGCGGCGGCTGTTTGTGCCCGCGGGCGCGGTGCTCCTGTGCATCGCCGTGCTGTACGTGCTGCGGCTCATTCCACCCGTCCCGCTCTCGGTGCAGTTTCAGGGCATCTATCACGACGTCCGCCGCGACGCGCGCGGCTACAGCCTCGTCTACGAGCAGCCGCCGATCTGGGCGCCGTGGCGGCGCGATTCGCGGCCGTTCGAGCGCCGGAGCGGCGACCGCGTGCACTATTTCGCGCGCGTGTTCGCGCCGGCCGGGTTCCAGCATCGCGTGCTGATCCGCTGGGATCTGTTCGACCCGCGCCGCGGCTGGGTGACCACCGATCGCATTCCGCTCAACGTCGTGGGCGGCCGCGCCGAAGGATTTCGCGGCACGGCCGTGAAGGCGAACGTCGCGCCGGGGCGCTGGCGCGTCACCGCCGAGACCGAGGACGGCCGCGCGATCGCCACGCTCACGTTCGTGGTCGAACAGGACACCGGCACCGGCGAGCGTCAGTGGCGGACGGCGCGAGCCTGAGCGCGCACCGATGAAACCACGCATCACGGTCCTGACGCTTGGCGTCGACGATCTCGAGCGGGCGCTGGCGTTCTATCGAGAGGGGCTCGCCCTGAAGACGCGCGGAATCGTCGGACAGGAGTTCGAGTACGGCGCCGTGGTGTTCTTCGAGCTGCAATCGGGCCTGCATCTCGCGCTGTGGCCGCGGACGAGCATAGCCCGCGACACCGGTCTCCGTGCGTCGCCGCCAAGCGCCACCGAGGTGACGATCGGCCACAACGTGAGCAGCAAGGAGGAGGTCGACCGCGTCATGGCGCAGGCCGCTGGCGCAGGCGCGCGGATGGTGAAGCCGGCCGCTGCGACGTTCTGGGGCGGTTACGCCGGGTATTTCCAGGATCCGGACGGGCATCTGTGGGAAATCGCCTGGAACCCGCAGATGACGATCGACGACACCAGCACGTAGACGCGCGAAAACCCGCGGCGCATGCCGAAATCTCACGCGCGGGTGATCCGTGGCGACGCACGGCTGGCGTGTTTCACCACTGTCGGGCTGGCATGAACAGTGCCTCCCCGTTAAGACAGTTCTTCGACGGGAGGTGCCCATGCTGAGTCCAGTCATCCTGTCGATTCCGGCGCTGGTCCTGCCGCTCGTCATGACTCCACCGGTCGACTGTCGGTTCGGACGTGTCGGCGACCCCGCCGACGAGGCGCGCGCGGTCGCCGTGTTCGAGGTCGCGATTCAGGATTACGTGGCGCTGCACCGCCGGCTGGCGCGCGTGTGGCCGCCGCTCTCGCTGTTCGCCGATCCGGAGCAGGCCGAGATGGCCGCCGAGGACCTCCGCGTGGCGCTGCGCGATGCGCGGCCGCTGGCCGCACAGGGCAGTCTCTTCACGCCGGCGGTCGCGGACATCTTCCGGTTCCGCATCGCGAACGCGATTCGCGACGGCGAATACCAGCTCGACGTGCTCGAATGGCCGCCCGAGGGGGCCGACGATGCCGGTCGATGGAAGCCGGAGGTGAACCAGCCGGTGCCCTGGGGCGTCTCCGCCGTGCGGTGGCCGTCGCTGACGATGCTGCCGACGCTTCCACCCGAGCTCGCGTACCGCTTCATCGGCCGCGACCTCGTGCTCGTCGACGTGCACGCCAATCTGATCGTGGACGTGCTCGATCTGGCGCTGCCAGCCACGGCCCTCGTGCCGCCGCGCGAGTTGCCGATACTGCCGCCGATCGAGGAGTTTGAAGGCTGCCGGCCCGAGTAAGGTGACGTGGCTGTTGCCGAGTGTCCCGAAGGGGATATCATGCTCGCGACAGTCACATGCCACGTACGATCAAAATCGAAGTCAACAACGCCGTGTTTTCGCTGCCCTATCACGTCGCCCAGGAAAGAGGCCTGTTCCGCGACGAGGGGCTGAACGTCGAGCTCATTCCCGCCGGCTCCGGTCGCGACCGGGACAAGGAGGTTCCGGAGAAGCCGATCGAGGATCACAGGGCGGTGAAATCCTACGGCTGGCACGAGGGGATCGAGGCGGGCGAGTACGCCATGTACCGGGCCTGCGAGTGGGGCCAGATCCGCCGGACGCAGGACAGCCGCCAGGGTGCACGCGTGATCTCCAAACGGGCTGCCGTCGCGACACAAGCGATCGTCGTCAGAGGCGACTCGCCCTGCCACGTGCCTGCGGACCTCCATCACGTGCTCGTCGGAGTGAATATGCACGCCGGGTCGCACTACGTGACGCTGGCGTTGCTGGAGGGATACCTCAAGAGGGACGAAATCAGGCCCGGGCACGTCGGCGGCCCCAAGCAGCGGCTTCGGTTTCTGGAAGACGGCAGAATCGGCGCGGCTGCCCTCATGGAGCCGTGGATCACGGTCGCCGTCAAACGTGGCCACAAGATCATCTGCGAGGCTTTCTATGAGGGCGCCGAGGTGGGGGTGCCATCCCTCGACCCGGAAGGCTACGCCGGCGTCGATCGCGCGATCCGCAGAGCCGTCGACAGCATCAACGAAAGCATCACGCCTTACCTGAAGTATCTGATCAGAGAGGTGCCGAAGGAGATCGCCGAGCTCAACGCGAAAGATTTCTATCTCGGCAGATTCCGATACGTCTATCCCCGAGCGTACACGCCCGAGGAGTACGACCGCATCTATGAGTGGATGGTCGGCTGGGGCCTGTTGTCGCCGGAGAGCCGTTTCGAGACGATCGTCGATGGCCGCCTCAGTGCGTGTGGCGCACAGCCCGTGCCTCGCGATCGCGCCGCCAACCAGGCCTGAACGCACACAGCATTCGATCCAGATGCTCCGGCAGCGCGGCGCCTGGGTGGTTCTGTCGACGGCGTTGTTGCTGGCGGCGTGTGGATCCTCCTCCCCTGACGACCGGGCCGCGACGACGTCGGGTGCCGAGGCAACGCCTCTCGCCGTGCCGGTTCCGGACGCCGCACCCACGCTCACCGCTGACGAGGGAGCGGCTGCGGCAGCGTTCTACGCGAGAAAGACCGTCAGCATCATTGTCGGGTCGGGAGCGGGCGGCGGCTTCGATACGACCGCCCGCCTGGTGGCGCGCCACATCGGCAGGCACATCCCGGGCACGCCGACGGTCATCGTCGTCAACATGCCGGGCGGCGGGGGCCTGGTGGCGGCGAACCACGTCTTCAACGCGGCGCCGAAGGACGGCACGGCGATCGGGCTCTTCCACGAAGCGCAGGTGATGAACCAGCTCACCGGCGCCGAAGGCGTGCGGTTCGACGTCCGGCAGTTCAACTGGTTGGGCAGCTCCTACGACGACCCCAACGTCTGCATCGTTCGCTCGGACGCACCGGTGACGGCGTTTCGCGACCTCATCGGCCGTACCGAGCCGTTGGCGGTCGGGGGCACGGCCCCTGGCTCCAACAGCTACGACGCGCCGCGCGTGCTGGCGGAAGCGACGGGTGCGAACATTCGAACGGTCGGCGGCTACTCGACGACGAACGACGTGCGGGTAGGTCTCGAGCGGGGAGAGGTGCACGGCATGTGTCTCGGGTGGGAATCCATCCGATCGGCATCCACCGAGTGGCTTCGGGACGGGTACGTGCAGGTCTTCGTGCAGAACGGGACCGCTCGGCACCGCGATCTGCCGAACGTGCCGCTGGCCCTCGAGTTCGCCCGAGACCAGACGAGCCGAGTGCTGCTGCGGCTGCTCGATGCGCCGAGCGCGATGTCCAAACCGTTCACCCTGCCGCCGGGCGTGGACGAGCCTCGCGTGCGGGTGATGCGCCAAGCGCTCGCGGCCGCCTACCGCGATCCGGCGTTCCTGGCCGAAGCCGCGGCCCTGCGGCTCGACTTCCAGCCGAAGGCGGCGCCGGAGATGCAGCAGATCCTGCGCGAGGTGCTGGCGACCCCGGCTGAGATCGCGGCGAAGTACCGCCAGATCATTCAGCCGTGAGGAATCGGCGGCGCAGGGACACTGCCGTCGCGATCGAGCCTTCTCAGGAGGTCCGCTCTGCGGTCGTCGAACCTCGGCGTTGTCGGCGGCGGTGCAGGAGTCGGCGGCGGCGGTGCAGGACCCGGGGACGTACGCGGAGGATCGACGCAGATCGTCGCGCAGATCGTACCAGGTGGATAGTCCCCACTCCGTTCCGGATGTTGTGGGCACTCACAATGGACGGAGATGTCTCTCGTCTGCGCATCAACCGAGGCCGGGGCGCTGGTGCCTGCGCCGACGACCAACACGCCGACGACGATCAGCGGGCGGCTCATGACGACATCCGCTTTCGTTCCAGCTCGCCTCGCGCGGACTTCCTGGTCGTTTCTGTCGGGCGCAGCGAGCTGATACAACTTCAAATAGTTGAGAGCGGTCGTGTAGTTGCCCAGCTGCTCGGCCAGAACCGACGCTCCCCAGAGCGCGCGCGGCCACCACGGCGCGACCTCCGCTGCGCTCACGAAATCATCGAGAGCACGATCGAAGTCCTGAAGGCTGGTTGCCGAGTGAACGATCGTGTCGCCACTGCGCATCGCGCGCCGCGCCGCTTCCGGTATTTCGGGTGGTGACGGCATCCGTTGAGTCACCGCGATGGCTTTCTCCATGACGCGGTGTCGACGCTGGTCGTCTGCGTTCCAGAACGGAGGCTGTGGCCGCGGCGGCGGTCCCGTGTAGATGCTCCGCGCCAATGGAAAGGGCGGCGGCTTGAGTGCGTCCAAGTACTGTTCAAGCGCGTACGACAGCTTTCCCTCACGCGACGCCGCGTCGCCGCGCAACTCGGCCGCGCCTGGGGCGGCTCCGCTCTCGTCGGCCGGTTTGGCGGACGCGAGAGGCCCGACACGCGCCGATGGTTCCTGGCGTTGTTGGGGCACCGGAGCCTGTGGAACAGGCCGCAGTGCAGGCTCGCCAAGTTGGGGTCCAGGCACCTGTCCAGAGGCTTGCGCCCGGAGCAGCAACATGAGCGCAAGAGCGGCAAAGGCGGCAGTACATGCGAACGTAGGTGTCTTCATCTCCGACACCCGGCGGCGTGCCGACGCCGGACGGACCCGCTCGGGTCGAATGGCCGCACGTACTGCACAAACGAACACGCGCGTCAATCCGAACAGACCGTGATCCTCGTGGCTACGTGGTCACGCGAGGTGGGACACCTTGTGTGTACGAGTTGAGTGATGAGGGCCTTGTGGCCGGTCAGCGACCAGCAATTCGAGCGCGGCGAGCGTTGGTGGACTGAAGCGCGCCGGTGGCGCATTGATGCGGTGGATCTCCCGCGAACGCAAGTTCGTTGGACGGCAATGACTCGCTACAGCGGCACCGATGTCAGGTGGGCTGCAACCGCTTCGCGAATCCAGTCGGGAAGCGCCCGTAGCGGCTCGTGAGCGGGCCAAAGATCGCGCACCCGTTCGGCCGTCTGTCGTGCTGTCTGCACCACGAGCCGGACGGGCAGTCCCGCCTTTTCAGCAAATCGGCGGAACCGATCGAGATCGACGTCGGCGAACTCTTTCGTGTCGCCGAGTGACAACGCCAGGCGATCCGCAGGAATGTACGGAACGGTGCCGACGAGATCGTACGCCGGCGCCAGCTGTGGCGTACGCCGATCCGGATAGATGAGCGACCAGTTTTTCAGATGCGCGTCGGCATTGCCGATCAGAACGTTGAACACGAGGCGTCGAGTGTATTCGGTGATGGCGTCCTCTCCCGCTTCGAGCCAGAGAACGCGAGCGATGCTGCCGTAACTCGCCCTCCGGTACTTGTTCTCCGGATAGACGCCAAACACCTGCGCGAAATCCTCAATGTGGACGCGCTCGTCCGCACGTGGTCGATCAAAGCGACGCACGGCGAGGCTCTGGCCGAACGCCTCGGGCAGATCCTGCGGCAGCCGCCCAATGTCTTTCGTGGCGACGAGGCGCACCTCCGGGACATCGATACCAACCGCTTTGGCGAGCGTCATCATCGCGTATTCGTTTTCCGGTACGGCCTCGAACCGTGGCGAAGGCAGCTTCACGATCCAATCGCCGCCGACGCCACCGACCGGCAACGTCAATCCTTTCGACGTCTCCATGAGTGCCGAGAATTTGAGTTGAACGCCAGCTAGTGAAAACCGGAACGCTTGGTCTTGCCTTTGGTCAGCGGGCAGGGTTTCATCTCCCGCCGGAGGCGTGGCGCCATCTGGTGAGCGGATTTCTATCGCGCCGGGCAGGTCGGCGCCGAGCAGCCAAATGAGAAAGAACTCACGGTCCGGGTGGATGCCGCCTCGTACTGCCAGGTACTCGCGGAGGTGCCCTTCCGGCAGCAGATTCGAAAAGAAGGGCGGCAATCGAACGCGCGTCGGGCGCGTCTGCTCGGCAAGATCGCCGGCGGCGGCTTTGAAACTGAGACTGAGCGTTGGACGATCGCTGCTGGCCTCGATGTACGTTGGGTCGAACGTAAAAATCAAGGCTTCGTTACCGAGGTGCGTGAGCGCGCCAACTCGTGTCTCGCCCAGGCGGACTTCGAGCGTCTGGACTGGGTTGCGGTCGCGCGCCGCAGCCGAAGTCATCGTTGCGACCCCTTACGTGAATGAGGAGGGTGTTCGGTCGAACCGCCGAATTCGCGAGTGTCGCCAACTTCGACGTGTGACGGCTCGTCGCGAGCAGCATCTGTTTCGTCCTCAAGGGCATACAGCGGCCGCTTGCCGGCGTCACTTCCGGCGCGCTGAAGGGCTTCGACAGCGGAAATGAGATGGCGCGGGACGAGCATCAGCTCGAGGTCGAGCGCTCTCGCCACGTTGTGAATGGTCGAGAGTCGGGCGTCGATGGCTCCGCGCTCGAGATCGGAGATTTGTCGCTGTCGCAGGCCCAGCTTCCCGGCCAATTTTTGTTGGCTGAGCTGCTTCCGCAGACGCGCTTCGCGCAGCACATCGGATATCGTCAACGGCGTATCACGGATAGGTGATTGAAGTGTGCGTTTATCACGGTGAAGTGATTGGCTGGGCTTGACCATGCCGCAGCATATCACTATTAAGTGATATTAGCGACGATGAATCACCTGTACGTGATATGCCTCGGCGTTGTCAATAATATGCAAGGACATTATATTATTGACAACAACGAGAAGGAGATGAGACGTCGCCAATGGGCCACGACGCTCTATGAACTTGCTGAAGGCCAGGCAGGCTACTTCACCGCGGCCCAAGCGCGAGAAGCCGGCCTGCACCAGGTGCGGCTGGTGCAGCTCCACCGCCGCGGCGACATCGAACGAGTGACGCGCGGCGTCTATCGTCTTACCCGATACCCGATCTCGCCGCTTGGGCAGTACATGGAAGCCGCGCTGTGGCCCCAGGTGCGCCGGCCCGATGCGCACGGGGTGATCTCGCACGAATCCGCTCTCGCGATTTATGGCCTGTCCGACGCGAGTTCTACGAAGGTGCATCTGACGTTGCCGACAGAATTCCGGATTCGTCGTGCCGTGCCCAAGCGCTTGGCGCTTCACTACGCTGACCTCAACCCCAGCGACGTGCAAACGGTCGCAGGCGTGCCGGTCGCGACGGCTGCACGCGCGATCCGGGATGCGCACGCCAGCCATCTTGGACCGGCTCTCATACGCCAGGCGATTAACGACGGCCGGCGAACGGGCCAACTGACGTTCGATGAGGCCGAGCTGCTCGGACGAGAGCTGCTCGGGACGAAGCCGCGTCGGCAGAATCGCCGCACCAAATCGATTCGCGGTGACGCCGCGTGATGCCGATCAAGCCGCCGGCCGGTCGCGACTCCCAAGGGTGAAGACGCAGCGCGACCGATCCACCGTTCGATCACCTTCGCTTTGCGCGCGTCGATAGCGGCCAATCCACCGGCAGCCAAAAGGATCGGGATGACGCCGGCGTCGGCGAGCAGACGGAACTCGAGGAATCGACGATTCTCCGCGATGGCGTTGTACAGATCCGCGATCAGGTTCAATAGACCTGTGCGGTCGAACGGTTCCAGACGCTTCCTGATGGCGCTCCATCGGCTTCTTGCCCGTGGCGCTTTCACGAAGGTTGCCTCTCGAAGGCCGTTTTCCAGCGTTTGAGTGGATCGTCGAACACGACCTTCGCCGGATCGAAGCCGTCCGGATCGTACGAGCCGCCGACCCAAGTGAGCGATGCCTCGTGCTCGGAGTGTGCTGGATCGGCGATCGCGGCAAGGAAATCCACATAGCCGTGCACGCCGCCACAGTCCTCGGGCGGGCACCGGCGCGCTCCGGCAACGCATCGTGGATACGCGCCCGACGACTCAACGGGCTGTTCGCCCTCGTAGATGAGCGCGTGCTCCCAGTCATCCCCGAAGTCATACACATACAACGCCGGCAGTGTGTGATACAGCTGGTGGTGAAGTGGTCCGAGACGCGCACGCGCCAGCGGAATGGGCGCGCGTTCGTCCGGCGACTCCTGGCCAGTCGGAATGCCAATCGCCCGGATCTTGTTCTTGCCGTCCAGCAGTCGAAATTCGTGCAGATGATAGTCGAGCCAACCCATCGCATCCTGGATCGCGACGTGAAGATCCCAAAAGGAATATGTCAGAGGAACCTGAATGCGACGCCAGACGAGCGGATCGGTCCCGCCGAGGACGATCAGAAATTGATGAACAAATTCAGGGCGATTCGGTGTTGATTTCTGTGGCGTTGCTCGACGGCTGACCATGGGGCCGTGATCGGCGACTCACGTGCGTTCAAGCGTTCGCGAGAAGAGCGCGAATTTCAAGCGGCACGGTGCTCAACGATAAGTTGGCGAGATCTCGTTCAGAAAGTCAGTTAGCGGGCCCAGGACTCACGCGTTAGTGGAGGCGGCGGATCACGAACTTGACACATGGGTGGAGATTCGGCCGAATTTGCAAAATTACTGGGAAACTCAAGCCTCACGAATCGCCAGAACCACTCGAAAAGGCCGCTGGACCCTCAAATTGCCCCCAAATTCTTCGCCTGCGGCCGCCGGTTCCGGTCCCGCCTGCCGATGCACGTCTGCGCGCGGGGTGAGACGTGTCGATCCGCGTTTACGTGAAGCGGGGCCCGCCACGAATCGCGTTATTCTCATGGGGTGAGCACGAAAGTCCACATCGAAGTCGATGAACACACGGCCGACATGCTGCGCGCGCGTGCCGCCGAGCTCGGGATCAGCGTTCCGGACTTAGTTGCGGAGCTTGCGACGGGCGAGGCCGAACCGACCGCCATCGCGCCGGAGGAGATCGCTGAGCTCGATCGCCGCTGGCAGAACATCGCGGCGGGTCACCGGACGGTGCCGCAGGAGCGCGTGGTGCGGTGGCTCCGCACCTGGGGCACACCGGAGTACCGGCCGTGGCCGGCCCGATAGCCGTTGATTGGTCTGAGGACGCCCTCGCCGATCTCAATCGCTTCGCCGCATTCCTCGAGGGACACTCTCCACATCTGGCGCCGGTCGTCGCCGATGCCGTCATCGCGAGAACGGAGTTGCTCGCGCACCATCCGAAGCTCGGTCACCCGATCGCCGGACGCCAAGAGTACCGGCAGCTCGTTCTTCAAGTGCTTGGCGCCGCCTACGTGTTCCAGTACAGGTACGACGGTACGCGCGTGGTAATTCTCCGCGTGTTCCACGCGCGCGAGCATCGGTCCTAGCTCCTGGAACAGCGCCACGGTCGCGCTCGGCACGCTCGACGAGCTGGCGCCACACGCGACGCACATTCGCCAGATGCAGCCGTTTGAAGAGCGCATCGAGATCGGTCTCCTCGACGATCATGACCGGCCTTCGACGCGGCGATGACGTGCCGCCAAGTTCGCGCGTCTTCACTCGGCCGTCAAACGATCTACACCGAGTGCTCGGTTCAATCGGAGCCCAGCTGCTTCACGAGCTTCTTGTACAGCCCGAGAATCAGCAGCGTCGGTGCCCACTGCCCCACGAGCAGCCCAACCGGCGTGAGAGAGGTAGGGAAAACACCTATTCAAGTGGCGCTCTCCCAATTGCCGCATGCCGACTTCCGGCCGTACGCTGAATTCGCACGGACGCCATAGCGAGTGAAGAGTGTGGGGAGCTACGATGAGACACCAACCTGACTCCGCTTCTAGTCATGCGTATCACGCCGTCCGCTTCTACGAAAACGACAAGTCCCTAGCGAAGATCGTCGCGGACTTTCTGGCTGATGGACTGGCGTCGGGGGCGCCGGCCATCGTGATCGCCACGCTGACGCAGCGTGCCGCGATCGTTCGAGAGTTGGCCGCCCGAGGTATGGATGTCGCGTCGCTGAAAGCGAAGGGTGACCTGGAACTGCTCGATGCCTTCGACCTGTTGTCCTCGTTCGTCAAGAGGGGCACACTCGACGCTCGAGCGTTCACCGATAATCTCTGTGCCGTCATCGAGCGTGCATGTGACGCTCGCAGTGACTGCACGGTCAGGATTTATGGTCAGATGGTGGACATTCTCTGGAGAGAGGGAAAACGCGAGCTCGCGATCCGCCTCGAAGTGCTGTGGAATCAGCTCGCCCGCACGCAGCGTTTTTCTCTGCTCTGCGGGTACGCGATTGGGCCCTTCTACAAGGACGCATGCTTCGGCGACGTTTGCGCCCAACACACGCACGTGCTCGGAAAGGACGGAGCAGTGGCTGCGGCTGTCGCCTGAGCAGGCCGAATTGCTCACCGAGGGTGCTACACTGAGCCGACCGCTGACCTGTCCTCCGTTGCGTCTCGTGAGTAACGTCCATCTCCCTGCAGCAAGCGGCTCCGCGTTATGATGGGCCTCTTGCATGACACTGCAACGACGACGGCCCCTCACGTCGGCGAAAACCAGCAGCGATGAGCTCCGCGGGCTGCTGGCCGCGATTGTCGAATCGTCGGATGACGCCATCGTCAGTAAGACCCTGGATGGCACCATCACCTCGTGGAATCGAGGCGCTGAGATGCTCTTCGGGTTCTCGGCGGCGGAGGCTGTCGGGCAGCACATTTTCCTGATCATCCCTGAGGACCGTCGCGCGGAAGAGGAAGCTGTGCTGGCGACCCTGCGCCGCGGCGAGCGCATCGACCATTTCGAGACCGTACGACGAGCCAGAGATGGTCGGCTGGTTCCGGTATCGTTGACCATCTCGCCCGTCAGAGATGGCGATGGACGCATCGTCGGTGCCTCGAAGGTGGCACGCGATATCACCGATCGTCTACGAAACGAGGAAGTGCGGGCACGGCTCGCGGCGATCGTCGAATCGTCCGATGACGCAATCGTGAGCAAGACCCTGGACGGCATCATCACCTCGTGGAATCGTGGCGCGGAGCGCATGTTCGGCTACGCGGCATCCGAGGCGATTGGTCAGCGCATCTCCCTCATCATTCCTGAGGATCGTGTAGCGGAAGAAGACGATGTGCTCGCGCGTCTTCGTCGAGGCGAGAGGGTCGATCATTTCGAGACCGTACGCGTCGCGAAAGATGGCCGCCGCCTGTCCATTTCGCTCACCGTTTCGCCGCTGAGAGATTCCCGGGGGAACATCATCGGGGTATCGAAGGTCGCACGAGATGTCACTGAAGAGAAACACGCGAAAGAGGCTCTGAAGCAGCTGACTGAAGTGCTCGAAAAGCGCGTGCAGGAGCGCACGGCGGAACTGTTGAAGGCCAACGACGCTCTGCGCGGCGAAATCGCCGAGCGCAACCGTCTCGAAGAGGAGCGGCTGCATTTATTGAAACGGCTCGTCCTGGCGGAGGAGGACGAACGGCGCCGAATAGCGCGTGAGTTGCACGATCAGCTCGGACAGCACTTGACGGCACTTCGGCTCACGCTGGAAACGCTCAGGACGCAGTCGATCGAAGGATCGGAGTTGCGGACCCAGGTCGAGACGCTACAGCAGCTCGCGGTTCACCTCGACGAAGACGTGGCGTTTCGAGTATGGGAGATGAGGCCCACAGTGCTGGAAGAGGTCGGACTGGGGGCGGCGTTGGCCAGCTACGTGCGCCGGTGGTCGGATCGCTTCCGTATCCCCGTTCGACTCCACGCAAGCAACTCGACGGACGGTCGGCTGCCACCCGACCTGGAGACCACGCTCTATCGCCTGGCGCAGGAAGCGCTCACCAATGTCGCCAAGCATGCGCGGGCATCCGCAGTCGATGTGGTGCTCGAGCTGGGCTCGGAAAACGTCTCGCTCATCATTGAGGACCACGGCGTCGGATTCAATCCGTCAGGCACCGCCGGTGACGGTCTTGGGCTCGTCGGTATGCGAGAACGCGCTTTGCTTGTCGGCGCCGAGTTTCAGATCGAGTCGACGCGGGGCCGAGGCACGACCGTGCTTGTCCGTGCTCCAGTCGTCGCCGCTGGCAGAAAGAGTGCGTGACATGGCGACTCAACTCCGCGTTCTCGTCGCGGACGACCACGCGACCGTCCGCCAAGGACTAAAGCTCTTGATCGATAGTCAGTCCGACATGACCGTGATCGGAGAGGCCTCAGACGGGCACGGAGTGCTCGAGCGAGCGAACGCCCTCAGGCCGGATGTGGTCATCATGGACATCTCGATGCCAGGCATGAACGGTTTGGTGGCGACCCGACTGTTGAGAGATGCGCAGCCTCATCCGGCCATTGTCGCCCTGACGCGGCACGAGGACGACACGTATCTCAGAGAACTGGTTCAAGCGGGTGCCTCAGGGTATGTCTTGAAGCAAAGCGCCCCGGCCGAGTTCTTGCGCGCTATTCGCGCGGTGGCCGCTGGAGGCATATACCTGGACCCTGCGATGACCCCCGCAGTGGCCGACGGATTACTCGATCGAGATCGGACAACATCCCGTCCGGCGTCGACGCCAATCAGCAAGCGAGAATCGGACGTCCTGCGACTCATCGCTGTCGGATACAGCAACAAGGAGGTTGCAGCGCAGCTGAGGATCAGTGTCAAGACCGTGGAGGTGCACAAGGCGAACGCGATGCGAAAACTCGGCTTGACCGGTCGGGTGGATGTGATTCGATACGCCGTCCTTCAGGGGTGGCTGTACGACACCTGATCTGACGGGCCTTGCCGGTCACCGGTGGCCCGTCGGCGGCGGTCCGATGACGGCCACTTAGGGAAGACCCGTAGGCTATGTCGGTTTTCCCAATTGCGGCGAGCGAGCTTGAGCTCTACGCTGAAACCTAGCAAAGGCAAGCCATGTCGCTTGCGTTCGCGGGGAAACAGATGCAGCAGCCCATTCGCCCGGCACCGTCTCGTCCGTATCATGCCGTTCGGTTCTACGAAAACGAGAGAGCTCTCGCTAAGATCGTCGCCGAATTCCTCGCTGACGGACTGACGGGCGGCGCACCTGGAGTGGTCGTCGCTGCCCCCAGTCAACGCGCCGCGATTGTTCGAGAACTGGTCGGTCGGGGTGTGGACGTCGTGCCGCTCACACAATCTGGCGACCTTGTGCTGCTCGATGCCGCGGACACATTGTCCTCGTTCATGACCGACGGCAGGATCGATGCTCGGACGTTCAACGAGGGTCTCTCTGACGTCATCCAGAAGGTATGCCGCGGCCGCGAGGGGCGCATCATAAGGATCTATGGGCAGATGGTCGACCTGCTTTGGCAGGAGGGAAAGTGCGAGCTGGCGATCCATCTCGAAATGCTCTGGAACCAGCTCGCGCACGTCCACCGCTTTTCCCTGCTCTGCGGCTATGCGGTCGGAGCGTTCTACAAGGACACAGATGTTCGCGACGTCTGTGCCCAACACACACATCTCGTGTCGGCAGACGGGACCGCTGCCAGTGTGGAATGAACGAGGGGACATGCCCAACGTCGGCTGAATCCGCCTGGCGATGGCGTGCCGCCGGCACTCGCGGCTAGAGGAAGAGCATCCTTTGGAGACCAGCCGACAGCGACTGCGAGGCGGAGCGCCTGGCGTGGCCGCGATCGTGCAATGGACCGACGTCATTTCGCCGGTGCTTCGCGCACAGAGGAATCTCGACCCGTGCCGAGTTCGATTAGGAGCTGCAATGCGACTCAGCTCGCCACGCTTTGCCGATGCCGTGCCCGTGCGATTCAGTGGCTTGCCGCGTTGGGCCACGACTGGGCGCGGCATGTGTCAACGGAGGCTGCACTCGTGCCAACCTGCCGTACTGATTCCGAAATGTCATGGAGCAACCGACGACTGACCGTCAGCCAAGTTGACGTTGGGGAAAACCCGTACGACGTATCTGTTTTCCCAATTGCACCCACCCCGTATGCGCCATACGCTGCCGTGTGCACTGCAAGTCCTGTCCCTTGCACTGCCTTGGGTCAGATCCAGAAGGAGCGCGGGATGGTTATACAAGCGGAAGTACTGGATCGCATCCGGGGCGAATACAACGAAATGCCGGGTCTTCGACTGACGCCACAGCAGGCTGCACGGCTCTGGCAGATGGAGCGCACCGTGTGCGAGGCCGCACTCGACGCGCTCGTACAGCAACGGTTCCTGAACCGTACTAATGAAGGCGCTTACGTCGCCCTTCCTAACCCGAGCGAGCCGGTGAAGGTATCACCGACGCGGGTTGCGTTACGGCGCTCCGCATAAAGCCCATGGTCGGCGAGACGTTTGAAGGTGTTGTGGAAACGTCTGACATCAATATCGACCACGACCGCGCATCAGGTGCAGCCCCTGACGGGCTGTACAGGTCCAAGACGGGTATCGTCGCGTGCTCGTTGCACGCGCCAGCCGCTGATTCGGCGACGTGGTCGGTTCAGGGGTGGGCCGTTGTCCCCCAATGGCGGAGGGACTTCCGCGGTTTGTGCCTGCAGTGTCAGTTTTGCTTCGGCCGTCCGTACGGACATCATCGCGAAGCGCAATGCGACAAGCGGCACGCCGCGTCAGGCACCAAGACATTGGATGACCGTGACGTGAGCATGAGTCCTCGAGTGACGCTCTGAACGTGCGCCTTCTCGTCCCGATGATGGGAACTTCACCGCCGCCCTGAGCGCGCAGACCTGATCACCTGACACGCTCGCGCGTCGTCACCCGATGAACTGTTCCTACGAGGTGAAGGCTCCCTCCAGAGGACACGGACCGAGCCGCTCTCGAACGTAATCGCACGGTTGGACGAGGCGAGCGCGATCACGTGGGAAGAGCAAAAGCAGAAGGGCCAGTGATGACCCAGACGCGGGAGGTGATCGCCTCCCGTGTCGCCTTCCTGACCAGCGTGCCGCCGCACGACCCACCGGTGCCGCGATCGCCCGACCGCGACGATCGGCTGCCGTCTACCCCGATGGCGACTCAGACGATATGCCAGACACGCCGTCCACCGAACCGCGGCCGGTGCCGATCGAAGAGCCACCGCCGCCTCCCGGCGAGGTTGGTCACTATCGCGAACGGCGACGATTCGTTGCACCGGAGCAAGCCGGTACGCGCGCGTGCGAACGCGTGCCGAGGATCGACATCTCCGATTCGTGGTGGCGCAACCATCTGCACGTCGCCATGTGGCTCCTGGTGGCGGGCGCGGGGATCCTGTTCTTGCGCTACGCCCCCGACGAGGTCGTCGTCCCGTTCGTGCTGAGTGGACTCCCTTTCTATGCCCTCGATCCGTTCGTCGACGTTCTTCAACGTCGTCGCGTGCCGCGTGCTGTGGGCGTAACCGCCCGATATTGGGTCCCAGCTTCACGAGCGTTCCCATGTGTTGCCTTGACGTTTGTACGCACGCCGGCGGATCAGTGCTTCGCGGGCCAGACGAACTGTCTCCGTGTCCGTCTTCACCTCGGATGCCAACTTAGCCTCGCCGCAAGATGCGCTCATCGATGTGCACCGTCTTCTCATATAGACAGCCGTTCAAAGAGGCACGGTACGCATGTGTGCATCAATCGCCTTGCGAATGCGCGCCGGCAAATGCGCGTGCGGCGTCATGGCTCGGCCAGAGATCGCGAACCCGTGTTGCCGTGTCGTGCACGGTCTGCATCACCAATCGCACCGGCAGTCCCGCTTTGTCCGCAAAGCGCCTGAAACGTTCCAGGTCCACGTCCACGAATTCTTGGTCTCGCCGAGCGACAGCGCCAGTCGATCATCCGGAGTGTACGGAACGCTCTCGACCAGGTCGTACGCGGGCGCGAACGGTGCGGACCTCCATCTGGATAGATCAGCAACCAGTTCTTCAGATGCGCGTCGGAGTTGCCGAATCAGCGCGTGAAGACGAGGCCGCCGCGTGTATTCGGCGATTCGTCCCTTATACGATTCGAGCCCGGCGGCGCGAGCAATGCTGCCGCAGCCCGCGCGCCAGTACTTTGCGCTCCGAATGCACGCGCCGCCGCAATTCTGAGGGCAATATGAGGGAATCGACATCCAGCCCCAACTTCGGCGACCTCCACGAACCACACAAGAATCGTCCAAATCGCACGATCTGTGGCGTACACTCGTGCGGGAGGCGGCGGGATTCCCGCCTACGCCACTTAGTTGTTGGTGTCAGTACTTGTATTACAGACAGTTAGAGTGGTCGTCTTCGTTTAGCGGGTTCTGGGCTCTCCGTTCGGCCCGCTGAATAGTCGATCCAACCTTCTGTACTTGTACTTTTTTCTGGGATCTGGCATAACGTT
>JACPCS010000027.1 GCA_016184455.1 Acidobacteriota bacterium | reverse complement strand
ATCCCGTTCTTGACGTAGATCTGCCACGTGCAGCTCCCGGTGCAGTTGACGCCGTGCGTGCTGCGGACGATCCGGTCGTGCTGCCAGCGGTTCCGGTAGAACTCCTCCCATCGGCGCAGGGCCGGATCGGTCTCGTCCTTGATCCACCTGATCGGGCTGCTCGTCACCGCCACCGTGCCCCTCCCGTGTGGCCGCCCTCGTGTACGAGCGGCCGGCGAACCGCCCGGAACCGGCGCCGCCACACACCACCAATCGCGACGAGCACCAGTGCCGTGCCGCTCGCGCTCACGAGCAGGAACTGCGCGGCCTTCTCCCACCTCTCGGCGACGCCCTGCGGCGCCTGTGACTCGAACAGCGCGACGAGCGCGCGCACTTCGTCGGGCATCAGCGCGCGCTGCGCGTAGACGGCCTGCATCGTCGGCGTCGGCGGCATCGACAGCCAGGAGCTCAGCGCCTTTCTCCCCTTGAGCCGCACGTACACCTGCGACAGGTCCGGCGCCAGACGTCCGCCGCCGAGCGCCGTCGCCTCCTGAAGCGTGTGACAGGAGAAGCATGCGGTGCCGCGGGCCGACAGGGTCGCCTCACCGAAGAAGAGGCTCCGTCCGTGCTCGATCTCCTCCGGGGACGGCGGCTCCTCGCTGGGCTGCACGGCAACGGCCGGCGGAGTGCTGCCGCCCGATCTCGCCTCGACGAGATCGAGCAGCGCTTCGGCCAGCTGCGGCGTCAGTCCGGGGACGTGCGGCATCACGATGCCGCCCGACTCTTCGACGAGCCTCGACGCGTAAGGATCGCCCGACGCGATGACGTCGTCGGGATCGAGGATGAATCTCACGAGCCAGCCGCGTTCCTGACGCGCGGTCACGCCCTTGAGATCGGGACCGATGAGCGGCCCACTGCCGACGGTGTGGCAGGCTGCGCAGTACTGGTCGAAGAACCCCTCGACGTTCTGGGCCCGCACCGGCGGGCTCAGTGCGAGAGCCAGGAAAGCAGCCGCCGCCGTGCAGAGCGCGCGCCGGCGATACCGGGCGACGGCCGCACGCAACCGCTCGATCGCACGCTCGGATACGTACTCCATCGTTTGCCAGAACCTTGCGAATCACAGGCCAAGCAGCCGGCCGCACGAACGCCTCACAGATGGATGTCGCGGCGCGAAGAATTTCGACACAGCGGGAAAAATCTCAACGGCGCGAGCGTGGAAAAAGGCGCAAAGCACGGCTCCATTTCAAACTCCACCTCGCGCTGCTGGCACAATCATTGCGCGGCTGCACCGAACTGGCCGCAGTATCTGGAGTCATGCGGCCGGCTGGAGTGATCATGCTGAAAAGAATCATCATCCGTTTCATCTGGGCCGGCCTCTTGCTGGTGTGGGTCACGGCCGGGACGACGCTCGCGCAAGCGCCCGATAAACAGAGCCAGTTCACGTTCAAGCGCGCCGTCGAGGTTCCGGGAACCATGCTCCCCGCGGGGACGTACACATTTCGACTTCTCGAGGGCCCCAGCCGCGATCTCGTGCAGGTGATGAGGGACGACGGCAGCACGTACGCCATCTTTTTCGCCCGCCGGCACCCGCAGCAGCCCGTCCCGGCATCGAAGGCGGAGCTCCGATTCATGGAGACGACGCCGGGGGTGCCGCCGGCCGTGCAAACGTGGTGGTATCCGCGAGAGCGGACCGGCCTCGAATTCGTGTACCCGGGAACGCAACTGCTTCGACGTGCCGACGCTGCCGAACCTGCGGCCCCGGCTGCGCCGACGCTCGGGTCGAAGTGACGTCTGTCGGACTCGGCTCACGCCGAGACCAGTGGCGTGAGCCGACTCACCGACGCGAGGTCTCGAGCTCCACCGCCGTCGGGAAGAGCACGTTGTCTTCGAGGTGAATGTGCCGGTGCAGGTCGCGCTCGAACTGGGCCAGCTCGTCGAAGCAGACGTGGTAGGTGCTGCATCCGTCCGCGGGTGGCGTGTAGTCGGCGCTGAGCCGTCGGATCGCGCGCACGTGCGCCGAGGCGTCTTCATGTTCCCGTTCCATCATCCGAATCGGGTTCTCCACCGTGCCGAATGGACTCGGCAGCGGGGCGCCGTCGCCGGCCAGCTCGCGAATGTACGGGAACAGCACGTACTCTTCTTTGAGCAAGTGCTCCAGCAGATCGCGGCCGAGCGTGTCGAACTCGGCGGCGATCCGCGCCAGTTCCGGGTGGCGCGTGCCGTGGTCCTCCGTCAGCCTGGTCAGATAGCCCGCGATGCGCGGCACCGCCGATCTCACGTAGGCATGGTGCGTCGCCACGATGTGGTCGATGAGTCGATCGACCGGCCAGTGCGATGCGTCGTCACCCGGATCCGCCACAACCTCGCCGATAGTTCTTGCTTCAAACGACTCGCTCATCGCTCGATTCCTCTTGCGAGCGAGCGTACGCGAGCCGGGATAGCGATCCTATGACCACCGTCATACCCGTAATCGCGCCCACCGAAGCCGTTCCCGTTGACGACATCCTGCGCCGGACGACGCTGTTCCGCCGTCTGTCGCCCGACGATCGGCGGAGGCTCGCAGCGGTCGCGGCCGTGCGCGGGTTCGAGAAGGGCGAATATCTGTTCAGTGAAGGCGACGGTTCGGACCCCCTGTACACGATCGTGGCCGGGCGGGTGAAGGTGTTCAAGACGACCGCGCGCGGCACCGACGTCATCCTGGAGATCTTCGGCCCGGGCGATTCGGTCGGCGCGGTGGCCGTCTACGAATCGCGCCCGTATCCCGCCAGCGCGGTGGCGCTCGAGCCCGTCACGTGCCTGCTGATCCCGCGTCAGGCGTTCTTCGCCATGCTCGACAGTTCGCCGTCGATGGTGCGGGGCCTGCTCACCGGGCTCACGCATCGCCTCGTCGAACTCACCAATCGACTCGCCGAGCTCTCCACGGGGCGCATCGACACGCGGCTGGCGCGCTTCCTTCTGAGGCTTGCCGACACGACGGGACGACAGACGCCCGAAGGGATCTTCATCCCTCTGGCCCTGACGCGCCAGGAGCTCGCCGACATGATCGGCACGACAATCGAGACGACGATTCGCATCATGAGCCGCTGGGGCAAGCAGGGCCTCGTCTGCACCGACAAGCGCGGGTTCCTGATCACCGACCGGTCGGCGCTGGAGGCGATCGCGCTCTCCTGAATCCTCCGTCGAACGTCATCGTCGACCCCGCCCGCACGCCGACCGCACCGGCCCCTGCGCCCGCGGCGACCACCAGGCAGCTCGCGTGGATGCCGCATATGTCTTCCCGCTCGGCAATGACGACGTCGCGCCCTTCGGCGCGCTCATACCGCTTTGATGCGTGTGTCGGGCGACACGCTCAGCGCAAACTTCAGCTCGGCAGCCAACTCCTCGCTGGGGTTCTCGACGCCCACGACAATCTTCCCCTCGGTGACCTCCGGGTCGTACAGTGTTCCGCCGGAAGACAGGAATGCCGAGAGGACGAGCGTGATGACCGTGGCCAGAATCGCCCCGAGCATCATCAACTCGAAGACGATGATGAGGTTCGGCCACCAGGCGAAGACCGGCAGGCCGCCCACGTCGATTGGCCAGGACGTCTCCGTCAGCCACGTCAGGCCAATCCCGGCCGCCATGCCGACCAGCCCCCCCAAACAGGCGAACCACCACATCCACGTGGCCTTGTCCATCTGCCCGAACTCGAATTCCTCCATCGGCTGCGCGGAGATGACCGTAATGCCGCGGTCGGGCACGCCGGCAGCCCTGAGCCGGTTCACCGCCTGCTGGGCCGACCGTCCATCCGCATAGAGCCCGTAGATCGCGCTCACAGGTGCAGCTCCCCGAGGCGATGCTCTTCGGTCGCCGGCGGGATCAGCGTCGGTGAGGGATGCTTGCCGGCCTTCAGCTCCCAAATGGAGATGATCGGAATGACTTTCGTGAACAGCGCATAGAGCAGGCCCATCGCCGCAAACGTCGCGATCGTGATGACGATCTCGACCGGCTGCGGCCGATAGCTCCCGAAGCTGTACGGCAGGTACTTGGCACCCAGCGACGGGACGACGATCAGGAACCGCTCGAGCCACATGCCGACGACGACGGCGAGCGACGCGACGACGCAGCCGACGATCGTGCGGAACTGCCGGATCCCCATGAGCACCAGCGGCACCAGGAAGTTGCAGGTCACCATCGTCCAGTACAGGGGCGCGAATGACTCCCGCTGCGTGCGCCAGAAGACGGCCATCTCCGCCGGCTCGTTGCCGTAGTAGATCACGAGCCGCTCGTTGAACACGAAGTAGCCCCACAGCAGGGCCATCACCAGTAGCAGCTTGCCGAGGTTTTCGAAGTGCACGGGGTGCAGGTAATCCTCGAGGTGCAGGACCCGCCGGAGCACCGCCATGGCGATGATGAGCGCGGCAATCCCGCTGAAGATCGCTCCGGCGACGAAGTACGGCCCGAACACGGTCGACTGCCACATCGGCACCGGCGCCA
>JACPCS010000073.1 GCA_016184455.1 Acidobacteriota bacterium | reverse complement strand
CCGCTCGAACGGTTCACGCGCATCATCAACGTCAACCTCGTGGGCACGTTCAACGCGGTGCGGCTGACAGCTGCCGCGATGGCCGCCAACCAGCCGAATGACGCGGGCGAACGCGGCGTCATCGTCACGACGGCGTCCGTGGCCGCCTTTGACGGCCAGATCGGCCAGGCGGCCTACTCCGCATCGAAGGGCGGCATCGTCGCCATGACGCTGCCGCTCGCACGCGAGTTCGCGCGCCTCGGTGTGCGCGTGATGACGATTGCGCCCGGTACCTTCGACACGCCGCTCATGGCGGGGCTCCCGGACGCCGCCCGCCAGTCGCTCGCGCAGCAGGTCCCCTTCCCCTCGCGCCTGGGGCGCCCTCCGGAGTACGCCGCGCTCGTCCGCCACATCTTCGAGAACGAGATGCTGAACGGCGAGGTGATTCGGCTCGACGGCGCGATTCGGATGGCGCCGAAGTAAACTAGACGCCAACCTCAATGCTGACCGCCCTCACCGGCGCGCTCGCCGGACTGTTCCACGTGCTCGCCGGGCCGGACCACCTCGCCGCCGTCGCGCCGCTGGCCGTCGACCGGCGCCGCCACGGGTGGCTCGCAGGCTGGACGTGGGGCATCGGCCACACCTCGGGCGTCGTCGTCGTCGCGCTGCTTGCCGTGCTGCTGCGCGACGTGCTGCCGCCGATCGATCTGATCTCGGCCTGGAGCGAGCGAGTGGTGGGCGCGGCGTTGATCGTGGTGGGCCTCTGGGCCCTGCGGCGAAGCGCGCGGATCGAGCCGAAGCCGCACGTCCATGGCGCCTTCCATCACGATCACCTGCACGTGCAGGCGGGTCCCGGGTGGATCCGCCGGCTTGGCCACGCGCACGCGTCGTTCTGTCTCGGTGTACTGCACGGCGTCGCCGGCAGCTCGCACTTCCTCGGCGTAATCCCCGCACTGGCGCTGCCGACCCGCGCCGCCGCGGTGACCTACATCGGCGCGTTTGGCGTCGGGACGGTCGTGGCGATGACCGCCTTTGCAGCCGTCATCAGCGTCGCCGCACGCTCGGCCCAGCCGCACCACCGCGTACACCGTCTGCTGCTCGCGGCAGCGGCCGTTCTCGCGATCATCGTCGGCGGGGTCTGGTTGATGCCGGCTGGCCGGTAGCCGGTAGCCGGTAGGAAGAACCAGCCAAGGGGCTCCGTCCCTTGATATCCCCACGGAACCCCTTGGCTGGTTGCCAGTATCTTCTGCCGCGCTTCGCGCGGCTAGGACCGCTATGCGGGCGGACGCAACGAGTACGAAATTCGCGTTCCGGGCCGCATAGCGGTCCAAAGAACCAGGAACCAGCCAGCAGCTACCGGCTACCACCTACCGGCTCAAGATCGACATACACGACGCGCCCGGCGACCCGCACATCACCCCGGCCCGGCGCGCGTAGCACGATGCGCGCTCTCAGGAAGCGATCGTCATTCGGCATGCGCTGCTCGCGGATCGAGAGCTGACTGACGAGCGGCGCCTCCGACGCCGGTGCAAATGCTTCGGACCGGACGGGGCCGGCCACCGGCCCCAGTTCGACCTCGAACATCCGATCCGACAACGGCCGCAGCACCGCCCTGCGCGGCTCCGCGCTCATCTCGATCGCGACCGAGACGCTGTCGCCGCTGCGGACGAGGGCGACACCGAGCAGCCGCGGCTCGGCCGCTGCCGCCGCGTCCTGCGGTTCGTTCGTGAGCGCGCCATTCCAGATGTCGACGCGGTCGAACACTTCAACGCGCCCGAGGTCGTCGGGCCGCGCGTTCGACACGGCCGCCGCCGCAAACACGGGGGGAGGCGCGGGAAGCGCCGGCCGACCCTGCGCCGCACCCGCCTGCCAGGCGCCGGCTGCCGCGCCGATGCCTCCCACGGCCAGCCCGGCGACGACCGCCGCCGCCCGGGCGAGGACGCGCCCGCGAGCGACGGCACGCGCTGGTCCCGCGAGACGACTCGCCGCTCGGCGGACGATCGGCCGACCGATCGTCTGCGTCCGCCGCACGTAGCCCATCTCGAGCGCCTGATCGCACAGCCGGTTGACGATCCGTGGCACGCCTCGGGAGTGGCGCGCGACGGCCCGCAGCGCCGCCGGCGTGAAGGCGAGCGTACACGGCACCATCTCGACTGCGGCCTCGCCTGTCCGCAGCGCGTCGAGGTCGGCCGCAAGCGCCAGCCGCTGTGCGGTGGTCAGCCTGTGCCGTACGTAGTCGCGCACCTCGCCCGCCGTGAGCGGCGCGAGCGTCGAGTGCCGCGCAATCCGCTGCCGCAGCTGCGCACACGCCGGCCGGTCCAGCATGTCGATGAGCGATGTGTGACCGACGAGCACGACCTGCAGCAGCTTCGATTCGTTGGTCTCGAGATTCAGCAGCAGGCACAGCTGGTCGAGGACCGTGGGGTCGAGATGCTGGGCCTCGTCCACGATGATCACCGCGCACGCGCCGTCCGGCACCAGCGTGGCGAGACACCGCTGCAGCGCCCGCATGAGCTGATGCCGCGATGGCTGGCCGGCGCCGGGTCCACACGGACCCGGCCCACGCGACACGCACACGCCGAAATCCGCGAGCGCGTGCCGCAGCAGGTCCTCGGCCGTCACGCACGGATCGAGCACCAGGGAGACAGGCGCCGCCGCGCCGAGCTCATCAACCAGCGTCCGGCAGAACATCGTCTTGCCGGTGCCGGTCTCGCCGGTCACGACGACGAGGCCGTCTCGCCGGTCGAGCGCGTGGCGAACGTCGTCGAGCGCCGCCGCATACGTCGCGGAGCGAAACACGAAGTGCTGATCGAGCGTCGACGCAAACGGCCGCTGCGCGAGCCCGTAGTGCTCTTCGAGCCGTGGCGCCGGGAGTGGACGCGGAAAGAGATGCAGCATCGATGCGTCCTCAGTCGAGCGTCACGAGCGCGAGCCGATCGCCCACACCGACCTCGTGCTGCGTCAGCGCGCCGGCGGGCAGCTCGATGGCGGCATAGGCGCGCGGCGCCAGCGCGACGCGCCACGGCCGCAGGCGGTGCACGAGCCGGACGGCGCGTCCGTGCCGATCCACGAATGCGATATCGATCGGGAATCGCATGAAGGCGGTATGCACGGCGAGACAGGGCGCGAGGACGAGCGCGGCGTCGGGATCGAAATGGTCGCGGCCGAGCAGCCCGACGCGCCGCGCGCGCCGCGTCGTCGCCAGCTCGACACGCGTGGCGACGACTTCGTGCGTGCGGTCGTCCACCAGCATCATTCGCGCGTCGCGCCGAGACAACCAGCCCATGGCATGTCAGACCCGTTGTGATGTGTGATTTGTGATCTGCGATTTGTGATGTGCGAGTGACGATGCCTGACCTGTCTCCTCGTCGAGGAAGTACGACTCGCACGCGCGGTCGATCAGATCCCGCGTGATCATCGGGTCGCTGCCGCGATACCGGCAGAGCGCGATCACCTGGTCGAGGAGGTCGCGCGGATGGCAGGCGCGCATCGGCCGCCGGTTCAGCCCGTAGTAGCGCCGCTGCAGGTACGTCACCAGAACCCGATGGAACGGCAGCTGCCGGCGCCGGCAGTTCAGCTCGAAGATCCGCGAGAACTCGTCGAGCGTCGGATCGCCGATGTGAATCTTGTACGGGATGCGCCGCAGAAACGCCTCGTCGGCGAGATCGGCGGGATCCAGGTTCGTCGCGAACGCCACGAGCGTGTCGAACGGCACCTCGAGCTTCTTGCCGGTGTGCAGCGTCAGGTAGTCCACCCGCCCCTCGAGCGGCACGATCCACCGGTTGAGCAGCTCCTGCGGCCCGACGCGCTGCCGCCCGAAATCGTCGACCAGGAACACGCCGCCGTTCGCCTTGAGCTGCACCGGGGCCTCGTAGAAGCCGGTGATCCGGTTGAACGTGAGGTCGAGCATCGCGAGCGTCAGCTCGCCGCCCACGACGACGACGGGGCGCCGGACGCGCACCCAGCGGCGGTCGCGCGGCCCCGACGCGATGAGCGTCAGCGGATCGGGATTCTCGGCTTCGAGCGACTCGTGACTGGCGGGGTCGTACACGGTGACGATGCTGCCGTCGATGTCGAGCGCGTAGGGCACGTACATCTCGCCTCCCATCGCCCGCCCGATCCCCTGCGCGATCACGGTCTTGCCGTTGCCCGGCGGACCGTACAGGAACACGGCCTTGTTCGCGTTGATCGCCGGGCCGAGCTGCTCGAAGATCGCGTCGCTCACCACCAGGTGCGAGAAGCCGCGCCGCAGCCGCTCCCGATCGATGTAGCCGCGCGCCGAGCGGAGCACCTGCATGTAGGCCGTATACGCGGCCAGCGGCACCGGCGCCGCCCCGGTGTACTGGCACCCGGCCAGGAACTGCCGTGCGCGGTCGCGGCCGAGATCGGTCAGCGCATACCGGTACGACGCGCTCGACACTCCGTCGGCGCCGCGCACCTCGATGAGCCGCTCCGCGCGTGCGCGCTCGACGAGCGGCTCGAGCACGGTGTACGGCAGGCGAACGCGGTCGGCGAGCGTCAGCCCGGTGGCTTCTCCGCCGTACAGCGATTTGATCAGCAGCTGCTCGAGCTGATCGATCGACAGGCCGGTGGCTTCGAGGGTTGCCGGCTGCGGCGGCACCGGCGTCGGATCGGCGGGGGCCAGCAGCGACACGGCCTGCATCACCGCTGCCCCATCGGGCCGAGGATCTCGACGAACTTGATGGCCGCAGGACCGATCGTCACGATCCAGATCGCGGGGAAGATGCAGATCACCAGCGGGAAGACCATCTTGACGGCCGTCTTCGCGGCGGCCTCCTCCGCCCGCTGCCGGCGCTTGGTCCGGAGCACGTCGGAGTGGACGCGCAGCGCCTGCGCGACGCTCGTGCCGAACTTGTCGGTCTGCACGAGCACCGCGACGAGCGACGTGAGATCGTCGACGCCCGTGCGCGCCGCGAGATTGTGGAGCGCCTCCGCGCGCGCCTTGCCGGCGCGCAGCTCGAGGTTGATGAGCCGCAGGTCCTCCGACAGCTCGGGATGGACCAGCGCCAGCTCCTCGCCGACGCGCTGAATGGCCTGGTCGAGCCCGAGCCCGGCCTCCACGCTCACCACGAGCAGATCGAGCGCGTCGGGCACCGCCAGCCGCACGCGGTGCTGCCGGCGCGTCGCGAGCCGCGCCAGCACGATGGCCGGGAGCAGGTACCCCGCACCGGCGGCCGCGAGCGCGAGCGGAATGCTCGGCCGTCCGATGAGCGGCGAGGCGATCACCGCGAATGCGAGGAGGGCGCTGCCGGCGCGCAGGCCGAAGAAGATCGGCAGCGCGTCGTGACGCCGGAAGCCGGCGTGCACGAGGCGGAGCTGCATCTTCCCCATGTCGGACGGCGACTTCGGCACGGCGCGGCCGAGCCGTTTCAGCGTGGCGACGACACGCTCGTAGCTCACGCCGTCGGGCTCGGCTTCGGGCTTGCCGCTCACCTCGCGCAGCCGGCGCTCGATGACGGCTGCGCGGCCCGGCGCGAGCAGAATGGCGCCTCCGGCGACGAGCAGCGTCACGGTCGCAAATGCGAGCAGGGGCAGGAGCAGCGTCACGTCACACCTCGATCCTGATCACGCGGCGAATCCAGATGAACCCGATGATCTGCATCACGATGGTCGCGACGATCATCGTCTGGCCCATGCGCTCCTGAAAGAGCGGGCGCATGTGCTCCGGGTTGATGAGCGAGAGCGCGATGGCGAGGAACACCGGCAGCGCGAGCAGCACGAACCCCGTGATGCGCCCGTGCGCCGTATGGACGCGCACCTGGCGCTGAATCTTGAACCGCTCGCGGACGACGCGCGACAGATTGTCGAGGATCTCGGCGAGGTTGCCCCCGGTATCGCGCTGAATGGCGACCGCGGTCACGAAGAACTTCACGTCGACGAGCGGCACGCGCGCGGCGAGCGCCTCGAGCGCTTCGCGCAGCGGGAGACCGAAGTTCTGCTGATCGAAGACCTTCCGGAATTCCGGCGCGACCGGCGGCGTCAGCTCGTCGGCCGTCATGCCGAGCGCCGTCTGGAAGGAGTGGCCGGCCCGAATCGCCCGGGCGACCAGGTCGAGCGCGTCGGGAAACTGCTCTTCGAACGCCTTGAGGCGCTTCGCGCGGCGCTGGAGGAGCCACAGCACCGGCGCGGCGGTGCCGAGCGGCACGGTGATGAGAAGCGCCGCGGGGACCCGGAGGAGCATCTGACCCGCCAGCGCGCAGAGGACGCCGAGCAGGACGCTCGTCACCACGATCGCGCTCGGCGTCGTCTGAACGCCCGCCTGCTCGATGAGCGCCGCCAGCCGGGATCCGGTCTGCGTGCGGCCAATGGCACGATCGATGAGCGGCAGCGGCCCTTCGGTCGGGCGCAGCACGATGCTCTCGTCGGCCGCCCCGCCCGGCTGCGCCACCTCCTGCAGCCGCCGCTCGAGCCGGCGCCTGGCGAGATCGTCGCGGACGAAGATCGCGCCCAGGTACCCGCCAAGCACCACACCGGCCACGAGCACGAACACGAGCACAGGTGCCAGCATCAGCGGATCTCCATGCCGCCTTCGAACATCTCCCCCGGCAGGTGCACACCGGCGGCGCGCAGGCGCTCGCCGCACTTGGGACGCACGCCGGTGGCGCGGAACCGGCCGATGACCTTCCCCTCGGGGCCGATCCCGACCTTCTCGAACAGGAAGATCTCCTGCATCGTGATGACGTCGCCCTCCATGCCGGTGATCTCCGACACGCTGGTCACGCGGCGCGACCCGTCGCTCAACCGCGTCTGCTGCACGACGAGCTGAATCGCCGAGGCGATCTGCTGGCGGATGGCGCGCTCCGGCAGGTTGGTCGCGCCCATCGCCACCATCGTCTCGATGCGGGCGAGCGCATCGCGCGGCGAGTTGGCATGCACCGTCGTCAGCGACCCGTCATGCCCGGTGTTCATCGCCTGCAGCATGTCGAGCGCCTCCTCGCCACGGACCTCCCCCACCACGATCCGGTCGGGCCGCATGCGGAGCGCGTTGATGACGAGCTGCCGCTGGCGAATCGCGCCCTTCCCCTCGATGTTCGGGGGGCGCGTCTCGAGGCGCACGACGTGGTCCTGGCGGAGCTGCAGCTCCGCGGCGTCCTCGATCGTGACGATGCGCTCGCGGTCGGAGATGAAGCCGGAGAGGACGTTGAGGAGCGTGGTCTTGCCGGCGCCGGTGCCGCCGCTGATCAGGCAGTTGAGGCGCGCGCGCACGCCGTGCGCGAGAAAGTCGAGCATCGGCTGGGTCAGCGAGCGCAGCTGGACGAGGTCCTCGGCCTTGAGCCGCTCGGCCGGAAACCGGCGAATCGACAGCAGCGGGCCGTCGACGGCCAGCGGCGGAATCACCGCGTTGACGCGCGAGCCGTCGGCCAGCCGCGCATCGACCATCGGCGAGCTGTCGTCGATCCGTCGCCCGATGCGGCTCACGATCCGATCGATCACTCTCAGCAGGTGCTTGTCGTCCTGAAACGTGGCTGAGACCCGCTGCAGCATGCCGTGCCGCTCGACGAACACGTGGTGCGACGTGTTCACGAGAATGTCGCTCACGTCCGGGTCGCGCAGCAGCGGCTCGAGCGGCCCGAGCCCGAACACGTCGTCGATCACCTCGCTGAAGAGCATGTCCCGCTCGCTGAGGCTGATCGGGATCGTCTCTTCGGCGAGGAGCTGACCGAGCAGCGTGCGGATCTCGGCTTCCGCGCGCGCGCGGTCGGTCATCGCGAGCGCTTCGAGGTTGAGGCGGGCGAGGAGCTTGCGGTGCACGCTCGCCCGCAGCTCCAGATACTGCTGCCGCGCGGCCTGGCTCCGGTCATCGTAGGCCGCGTCCTTTGGGACCCGGCTCGACGGCGGGTCCGAAAGGACCCGCCCCACGCGCGTCGATGGTGTGGCGGTGCTGCTCATGCGGATTACCAGATGGACGCCAGGCGCTGCAGACCGAGCGTGCTCCGGCGCGCGGGGACCGCGGCCTCGGCGTGCGGGGTGAGCATCCGGCGGATGAAGCTGTCGAACTGCGAGGCGATCTCGGTGTTCCCCGTCAGCGACAGCGGCACGCCGGAGTTGAGTGCTGCCGACACGGTTCGATAGTCGCTGCGGAACATGTGCTCGATCGGCCGCCCGAGCGCGCTCTCGATCTGGTCCGGCGCGATCGGGTACGGCTCCGAGGCGCGATTGAGAAGCACGTGAACGCGTTCGCCGCAGGCGCCGAGCTGGCCGATCCGGTCGAGCAGGCGCTGCGCGTTGCGAACGGAGGGCACGTCCGGATTCGGCACGAGATAAATGGTGTCCGCGGCGTACAGCGCCGCGGTCGCAGACGGCGTCAACTGACTGCCGGCATCGACCACGATGTGCGCGTACTGGCGGGCGAGCAGCCGGAAGACCTCCTCGACGGCGCCGGTATCGGCCGCGCCGGGCCGGTCGAAATGATCGGAGCCCGCGAGGATCTCGAGGCCGGATTTGTGCTTGACGACGAGCTCCTTGAGGAACTCGCCGTCGAGGCGGTGCAGGTTGTCGAGCGCGTCGAGCAGGCTGTAGCGGCTGCGAACGCCGAGAAACAGCGTCACCTCACCGAGGCCCGCCTTCAGATCGACGATGACGGTGGGCCGCCGGCTCAGGCGCGCCATCTCGACCGCCGAATTGACGGCAATCGTCGTCGTGCCGGCGCCGCCCTTGGCGCCGAAGAACACGGTCGTCGTGGCGCGCGGGCGCGCGGCCGGCGACTGGTCGCGCCGTGCCGCCGCGCGGGCGATCGCCTCGTGACACGCCCCCTCGGCCGGCGGCCACGTCAGGAACTCGTTGGCCCCGGCGCGCATCGCCTGGAGAATCGCGTCGGGACTCGCCTCGAGCGAGACCATGAAGATCGAGATCGACGGCGCCGCCGCGCGCAGGCGCTCGGTGGAAGCGAGCGCCGCCTGCGTATCGTGCCGGCCGTCCACGAGCACGAGGTCGGGCTGTGCGTCCGCGGCCGTCCGCTCGTGCGTAATGGTGACGGGTGTCGCGCCCGACCGCAGCACCGCGGCAGCGTCCCGCCGGAACGCCTCGTCGTCGCTCAGAATCAATCCGGTGAGGAGCGCCATGACTTACTCGACCAGCCGAACCGCCCGTGGGAATGCTCCCTCCGGCGCCGGGCCCGCATCGCGATCGATGATGCCAAGGATCGGCGTGATGCGGCCGTACACCTCGTTGCCGCTCGCGTCCTCGGCGAAGAAGCCGATCCAGCCGACCATCTCGAGGGTGGCGTTGCGGCCGTTCACCTTTCCGCTCTGGTAGTAGTCGGGGTCGTACAGCGGAATCGGAAAGATGCGGGGGCTGCGCCCGAGCGGACTCTTCACGCGCTGCTCGTCTTCGTCCCAGTACGCGGTCGGATCCTGCGCGATCAGCTCCTCGACGCCCTGCACCGTCGGCCCGACCATGTCGCCTGGCTCCTGCGTCATGATGTACCCGTCGACGAACACCGCCTGGTTGCAGTCGGTGATGTTCTGTCTGTACCAATCGCCGCCGATCTCGCCGTTGTCGCCCGGCATGCTCCAGGAGTAATAGAACGTCGGCCCCACGTTGTTGCCGGTGCCCGCGCGGAGCGTCAGTCGCAGACCCTTGTCGCGCTCGGGGTCATAGCTGTTCTGCCCCTGCACGTACACGTCGGCGTCGGGGATGACCCTGCCCTTGTTGTCGTAGCGGTCGAACGTGTCGTTCGGCGGCACGTTGTTCTCGGTCCAGCGATCGGGAAGCGTGAACGGCCTGACGCACGTCATCGCATTGGCGGGCGCCGCTTCCGCCGTCGCGGACGCGGCCATGTCTACGGTCGTCACGCCGAACACCGCGCTGATGAAGGTCGAGAGCGGATTGGCGCGCTCGGCGCTGCGGTACACCGCGACGCGAACGCGATTGGCCTCACCGCCGGGCGCCACCGGAAACGTCACGTCCGCCGGCCCGACCGAGACGTCCTCCCCGATGACGACGTTCTCGCGGGCGGCGTTGACACCCGACTGGACCGCCGGGCCGCCCGCGGACCGATCGTCGAAGCTGTCGAGCGCCAGGGCGATGGCGCCCGCGAGCGCACCGGCGTCGGCCGCGTTCTGCGCCTGCGCGCGCGCCGTCGTCAGCATGCCGACGTCGATCGCCAGCGTCGTGGCGATGAAGAACGACAGGAAGCCGGCCGTGACGTAGAGGATCGATATCCCCTGTTCGTCCCGGCGCAGGCGGCGGAAACACGTCATCGCCCGGACCCCGTGTACGGCGGCGGTGGCGCGGGAATCGACTCGTCCTCCTGCAGCCGCGGGAGAAACGGCTCCTGCAGCCGCGGCAGATCACCGGTCACGCCGGAGGAGTCCTGCGGCAGGATCTGCGGCGTAATCATCACGACCAGCTCGGTCTGGTCCTTGCGCGCCGCCTTGCTGCGGAACAGATACCCCAGGATCGGGATGTCGCCGATGCCCGGCACCTTCGAGAGCGTCTGCGTCATCGAGTTGTTCAGCAGCCCCGCAATCGCGAACGTCTGGCCGTCGCGCAGCTCGATCTCGGTTTCCGTCCGGCGCGTCGTGAGCGCCGGAATGCGGAAGCCGGCAAAGACGACCGCGTTGTTGAAATCGAGGAGGCTCACTTCCGGGCGGACCTTCAGGTGCACCCGGTCGCCGTTGACGGTCGGCAGGAAGTTGAGGCGGACGCCGAACTCCTTGAAGACCACCGAGACGCCGATGTTCGCGCCCGACCCTTGCGCGACCGGAATCGGAAACTCGCCGCCCGCGAGGAAGCTCGCTTCCTTGCCGCTTTCAGCGACGAGATTCGGCTCGGCCAGGCTCTCGAACAGGCCGCGGCTCTGGAGCAGCCGGACGAGCAGCCCGAGGTCGTACTTCTCGCTGAGAATGAAGAAATTGAGGAAGTCGCTGAAGGTGAACTTCCCCTTCGCGGTCGCCACGGGCTCGCCGAAGTCGAACCCGTTCTTCGTCACCTCGAGGTCCTCGAAGCCGGGCGCGGAGAACTGCTGCGTGGTGACGCGCCCGAGCGTGTTCCTGACGCCGGTCGGACTCGTGAAGATCGACAAGCCGAGCTCGGTGAGCGCGCTGCGGCTCACTTCCGCGAACCGGACGCGCAGCAGCACCTGATTGCTGCGCGTCGGAGGCGCCTGCGGCACCTGCAGCAACACCACCACGTCGTCGCGCTTCTCGACGAAGCCGGCCGCCACGTCGGACGCGCGCGTGGCGACGTCCTTGCCGGACACCTTCCCCGACAGCACGATCTGGCGGCCGTTGGCGTGGGCCTCGATCGGCTCCCCGGGGAAGAGCTCCTCCAACTGCGTCTGGAGCCGCGCCAGGTCGCGCTGCACGGCAATCTCGTACCGCCGCAGCGCGCCGGCGCGCTCCCACACGAACATCGAGATCGTGCCGGGCGTCTTGCCGTTGACGAGCAGCTGGCTCGGCGAGGTGACGAGCGCGTCGGCCACGTCGGCGCTCGTCAGCGACACGCGGGCGATCGGCACGCCGATGTCGATCACGGTCGACCGTCCGACGAGCAGCGCCACCTGAATCGGATCGGCGACGACGGCGACCTCAGGCCCCGCGGCGGGCGGCTCCGAGGTCTGCGCCAGCACCGCGTGAGCGTTCGCGCCCAGCATCCAGATGATGAGGATGCGGGCAATTCTGTTGATCATGTCCCTACTCCTGGCGGATGACTTCCTGCGCGCGCTTGTCGCCGCGGATGATCTCGACGGTGGGCGGTGGTGGCGGCGGCGGGGCCGGCTTGGCGGCCGGACGCGTCGCCGCCGGACGCGGCGGCGCGTAGCCGAGCAGCACGGCGGGGCGCACGCCCGGCGTCGGCGGCGCGGTCTTGTCCAGCGGATTGCGCAGCGCCAGCTGAATCTTGCCCTCGGTGCTCGCCAGCGTGAGGCGCTCGGCGTCTGCCGGGTCGACGAGCAGCGTGACCACGCTGACCGAGATCGGCTTGTTCTGCTCGACATCGCGCTCGATGCGCGTGCCGGAGGCCAGCACGAGCACGTTGGTGAGCACCACCTTCGACGTCATGTCGGTCTGCTGGGTCGTCGGGCTCACGGTCGCCACGACGTCGACGCGCGTGCCGGGCAGCACGTATCCGGCGACGCCGATGACGTCGTTGACGCGCACCGACACCGCGCGCATGCCCTCGGGAATCACGGGCGGCAGCCCCGCGCCGGCGCCGACCGGCGCCAGCTTGCTCGGCAGGACGGCCTCGTTCTGCGCCACCGCCTGCACCAGCCCGCGTCCAACGAGATCCTGGGGATCGCGGAACGCGCCCGCCGGCACGGCATCGGACGGCCACGCGATGACGCGAAGGTCCTCGCGCCGCAGCTCGAGCCCGAGTGCGAGGTCCGCCGCCGCGACGACGACCGGTGTCGTCGGCAGCGTGACCTCCCGGACGGGCGTGTTCTGGATGTAGCGATAGGTGGCGAACGCGAACGTGCCGCCCAACCCGATGGCCACACCCAGCACGATGAAGACGCGCATCCGACTCATATCTGACCTCTGATTCCCGACCCCCGACCCCTGATTCCTGTTACTCGTTCCGCATCGTCGCCGACGCGGTCATCGTGATCGCCTCGCCGACCGTGGACTCACTCACGATGAGCTGCATCAAAGGCTGCAGAACGACGAACTCGAACGGATAGCTGATCGTGACGGTCGATGCAGACGCGGTGGCGTCCTCGCCGATCGCAATCACGTCGTTGCGCACGACGGCCACGGCGCTGCTGTTGGCCTCCGCCAGGCGGCCCGACTCGAGGTACGACCGCACGCGGGCGGTGACATCCTCGTCGGAGGTGCCCGGCAGCACCGCGACCCGCGCGCCCTCGCGCGCCGCGTTGGTCAGGATCTGCCAGTGCTGAAACGCGCGCCCGAACTCGAACACGCTCACCGAGAGCAGCAGCACGAGCGGGAACGTCAGGGCCGTTTCGAGGAGCGCCGAGCCGCGCTCGTCGCCGATCCGCCCCCGTTGCACGCTCATGGGAACACCGCCGCGAAGACGACGCCGGCGGCGATCGCCGGCGCGTACGCGAAGCTGCGGTCGCTGCGGCCGAGCCATCGGCGGCGAACGGCGACGGCGAACGCCAGTGCGCCGCCGGCGATGAGCGTCGCGACAAACGCCCGCCACGTTGCGGCCGGCCCGAGCAGCGTACCCGCCGCGGCGAGGAGCTTCACGTCGCCGCCGCCCGTGGCGGCGAAGAGATGTCCCGGCAGCATGAGCACCAGGCCCGTCAGCGCCCCCGCGCATGCCGCCAGCACGCCGACACGCCCGACCCCCGCCGCCGCCAGCGTCAGGCCGGCCGCCGCCAGCGCGAGCGTGAGGCGATCGGGCACGCGCCGCGTGCGCAGATCGATGACCGCGGCGGCGCTGCCGCCGGCGACCACCACGGCCACAACAAGGGGATCGGTCATCGAAATCACCAATCACAAATCGCAAATCACAAATCGCACATGACAAGAGGACGGAGGGGAGAGCGTCCTCGCGTGGCACGCCGCGGCGGCTAGACGTTGTTCAGCGAATTGACGATGTCGTTCCACACGCCGTTGATGGCGTCGCGGACGTTGCCCATGACCAGCACGGATCCGAGCGCGATGATGCCGGCCAGCAGCGCGTACTCGATCAGGTCCTGGCCCCGATCATCGCGCCTGAGCATTCGCAGACGAGCAAAGAGACTGAGCATGACGTTCCTCCACGCGTCGTTTCCGAAGACGCGCTATGCGTTGTTGATTCGCAGCCGCCGCGCTGGTGCGCGGGCGCCACAGCGACCCCCTTGAGCGCAACGGACGTGCCACTGCCTCCGTGGCCGTCGCGGCACACCGCGCAACTCCGTTGCACGTCGGCGTTTAACGCGTGATGGCGCGTTCGCGATCGGCCGCGGTCCCGACTGCAGCGGGCGCCCTCTTCGCCGCACATTCGTAAGCCTTCCGCGGATTTCGTGAAAGAGGGATGCGGTGCACGACGCGACGTTCACTACGGTTATGGCCGGACGAATTTTGTCGTCGCGTGTGCGCCGGTGCGCGCCTGCGCCTATGCGAGGAGGGCCAAGATCCGGAGACATCAGGCCTTAGTCGCGGCGCATCCCGTGCGGGTTCGCCCCGGAACGACTGTTGCCATGACGCAGGCGGGGACCTGTTCCATGGGCTCGCGGGTGCGGCGCATGTGCGGCGATCTGCTCGTGTCGGCCGGCGTGCTCGCCGCCGTGATCGGTGTGCTCGTCTCGATCGACACCCGCGTCCGGGAGCAGGTTCACGAGGTGGTCAACGCCGCCTCACCAAGCGTCGGCGGCGCCACCATCCAGCTGCGGGAGATCGCCTTCACGGTCGTCGAAGCGGCTCGGACGCAGAGCATCGAACACGCGCCCCTCGTTGTCTTCGCCGTGGTCGCGACGGTCCTGCTGCTGGCCCTGGCGCGGAGTTAGTCGAACGTCATCGTAACCGCTCGCGCAGCAGGACCTGCAGCGCGCGCACGCCGTCGCGCCAGCGGATCTTCTTTCCCTGCCGGCGCGAGCGTGCGTCGTAGCGAACGGCCACCTCGTAGATCTGGTACCCGAGGCGCAGCAGGCGCGCGGTGATCTCGGGCTCGATGTCGAAGCGCTCGGCCGTCAGCTCGAGCGACCGGGCCACGTCCGCCCGCATCACTTTGTAGCAGGTCTCCATGTCGGTGAGCGAGGCGCCGAACAGCAGGTTCGTCACGCTCGTCAGCACACGGTTGCCAACATAGGTGAGGCGCGGCGCGCTCCCGCGCCCGCGGACGAAGCGGGATCCATACACGACGTCCGCGGCACCGCGCCGGATCGGCTCGACGAGCGAGGCCAGCTGGCCCGGGTCGAGCTCGAGATCGGCATCCTGGACTGCGACGATCGATCCGCGGGCATGCTGGAGAGCGTGGCGGACGGCGCTCCCCTTCCCGGCGTTCGGATACACGTGCAGCACGACAATGGGCAGGCGCTCTCGTCCGGCCGCGTCCAAAACCTCGCGCGTGCCGTCGGTCGAGCCGTCGTTGACGACGAGGATCTCGCGCGGGAGCGGGAGGTCGACGGCCAGCAGCCGATCGATGATCGCCCGCAAGGTGGCGGCTTCGTTGTAGATGGGAACGATGATGGACAGCAGCTCCGGCCGGCCGCTCACCGTCTGCCTGTCGAGCCGCGCGGAGGCGGCGCCGGCCGGTACTGCACCATCACGTTGCTGATGACGGCGATCGGCCGGCCCGGCACGGTGAAGGTGTCGGGTGTCGTCGCGTCGGCCCGGATGATGCTGAGCTTCTCGCCCAGGATGCTGACGGTCTGCTCTTCGGCCGGAATCATGACGGTGATCGGCTCGAGCCCCGTGGGCGCAACGGCCTTGACGCCGCCCGGCCCGGCGCCGCCGGAGACGCGGTCCACGAGATCCGCGGCCGTACGAAACTCGTTCTGCACGACCGCACGCGTCAGCAGCGTGTTGTCGGCGGTCAGCACGCCGATGGTCGCCGTGTAGTGCCGGTACGCACGGTTCGTCTTGATGAGCTCCTCCGAGTACGTGTGCCGGTTGTGGAGATCGAAGGTGAGCGTCACGGGACCGGTGTGCGGCGGAAGCGTGATGAGGATCCCCTCCGCCAGATCGCGGCCGGTGAGCACGTCGCAGAACGTGCGCCGGGTCTTGACGCCCGCGCCGAGCGGCGACGGACATTCCATTGCCGCCGGCTCGGTGACGGGCGGCGGCGGGGGCGCCGGCGCCCGCCGCGTCGTCGTCGTGCGGCCCCGCTGCGCATCGGCGGGCGCGGTCCAGACGAGCGCGATCAGCAGAACAGCCGCGAGACGTCGCATCTCAGTCACTCACGCACGTCAACCCGTCCATCGACGACACGGCCGTCGCCGGGTCGGTCTTGTGCTTGATCAGCTCGAGGAATTCCATCCGCGTCCGGGCGTTGTCGCGGAAGGCGCCGAGCATCGCGCTCGTCACGGCAAACGAGTTCTGCTTCTCGACCCCCCGCATCGACATGCACAAATGCGTCCCCTCGCAGACGACGGCGACGCCCAGCGGATTGATCTTCTCGAGAATCGTCTGCGCGATCTGGTTCGTCATCCGCTCCTGAATCTGGAGCCGCCTGGCGAACACGTCGACCAGGCGCGGGATCTTGCTCAGGCCGATCACATGGCGGCGCGGAATGTAGGCGACGTGGCACTTGCCGAAGAACGGCAGCAGGTGGTGTTCGCAGAGGCTGTAGAAGTCGATGTCCTTGACGATCACCATCTCGCTGTAATCGACCGTGAACAGCGCGTCGTTCAGGATGGAATCGACATCGGCCGTGTAGCCGCTCGTGAGGAACCGGAGCGCGCGCTCGACACGCTGCGGCGTGCGGAGCAGGCCTTCGCGCGACGGATCCTCTCCCAACTCGGCCAGCAGGCGCGTGATCAGATCCTGCATCACTCGATGAGCCCTCGTGATGCCCCGAGCATCGTCGAGGGGCACTGGCTCAATTGTACCGCCTACTCCGCCTCGCACGGGGTTGGCGTCCAGACGGCCCCGTCGGTCTTCTTGAAGTGCGAGCTGGTCACGAACCGCGGCACGCTCAGATACTGCGGATCCTCGACCATCGTGGTCACGATGAGCCACGTGTCGTTCGTGGCGTCGTCGCCGACGACGTTGTAGTACTCGGTGAGCTGCGCGCCGGCGCTGTACGGCACGCCGTTCTTCCGCAGGTACCCGGGTCGCAGATTCGTCGTCATGACGTGGAGAGAGCCGCCGCGCGGGCCGCCGCGGCGGCCGGCCTGCTCCCAGTTCGCAACCGACGTCCCCTGCCAGCTCGGCTTCCCCGGCGACGCGGGACGCGTGAAGTGGAACAACCGCGTCTGCGTGCCCGCCTCGGTCTCGACTTTGAGCGTGGCGTCGTTCATCCAGGTCGTACGGATGCGGCCGGGCAGCCGCATGACGGCGGGCGCGCCGTAGCCGCGGCACTGCTCGCCGGCCGCCGTGTCGCGCGCCGGATCCCAGGCGTTCGCCGCCTTGATCGCCGCCTCGGTGAGCGGCAGGCTCGCGAAGTCGCCCTTTGGCGGCGTCCGCATCCGCCAGCGCCAGTCTTCGGTGACCACGGATACCCATGTGCCGGTCAGGTCGACCGGGGCTGCCGCCCGCGGCGACGCGGGCGGGCCGCCCTGCCGGCCGCGCCCCTGCCCCTCGGCGTTGCTCAGGACGAGCAACACGGCTGCCACGGTCAGCGCGAGCAGTCGCGTACGCGTCCTCATCTCACGAGCTCGTTGTCGCGCGCGTTGTCACCGTGCGATAGACGGCTTCGATGAACATGTCGGTGGTCCAGGGACCGCTGGTGGCGCCGGCGGGGTCCCCATCGCGCCCGCGCGATGGGGTGCCATAGCGCGGATCGTAGTCAGCGGTCGGCCGCGCCGCCTTCACCTGCTCGAGCGTCATCCCCTTCTCCACCATCGCCTGGATCCGGTCGCGGACGATCGTGACCATGTCGCGGTAGTACGCCACGTCGGCCGAGTCGCTGATCCGGCCGTGCCCGGGGATCACGAGCGTGCCGCCCTCGGTTCTGAACTCCGGAATGGCGAGATCGAGAATCCGATTGAGGCCGTCGATGACGCCGTTGATGGTGCCCCCGCGCTCGACGTCGATCACGGGATACGTCGTGGTCAGGAACACGTCTCCGGCAGAAATCACGTCCGAGCCGCGGAAGAAGACGATCGTGTCGCCGTCGCTGTGCGCCGCCGGCTGGTGCAGGAGCTGCACGCCTTCGCCGTTGAAGAAGTGGCTCAGCTTCATGCCATCGGTGTAGTAGGTGTCGGTCGGCAGCGCACCGAACGGCGCGGGCTGCCCACCCGGGCCGGGCTCGCTCATCCGGTTCAGCACCTTCTCGTGCGCCAGGATCGCCGCGCCCTCGGCAGCGTCGGCAATCGTCCCCGCCACGTTCCCGCCGGTAAACGTGCGGCCCGCACCGCGCAGGCGCTCGTTGCCCCCCGTGTGGTCCGCATGCACGCCGCACCGCCGCGAGGACGGCGTCGGTCGCCTGCGGCAGACCCGCATCGACCAGCAGTACGCCGTCACGGCCGATCGAGACAGTGATGTTCGCGCCGGCGCCCTGCAGGACGTAGATGTTGCCGCGCACCGGCAGGATCTCAATGGGTGTGGTCTGCGACTCCGCGACGGCCGCAGCCGGCGCCACAGCCCCGGTCGGCCGCCTGAAGCCGGGATACATCGTCTCGGCGCCCCCGCGCGTCGCGTCCACCGGGATCCCGTGCTTCGTCGCGTATTCGGTCAGGAAGGGATTCGTGCCCGGCTGGAAGTGCGGCACGATGCCTTTGGCGCGATCCGTCTCCTGGACGACGCTGCAGGGGTAGGGCGGCACCTGCTGACGGAGATCGAGCTCGTAGTCGGTCGTGCGGATGAACGGCTCCGTCAGATACACCGGATCGTGAACGATGGTCGCAACCGTCAGGTAGTTGCCGTGGCGGATCCAGTACTCCTTGACGGTCGCCTTGTCGCTGCGAGGCAGCCCGTTGCGCCGCAGGTAGCCTTCCTTGAGATGCGTGACGGTGACCTCGAGGATGTCGCCGATCCAGCGTGCCGTGGAAAAGCCGGCCCACGTATGCAGCGCATCGGCGGGTGGATGCGGCCGTCCGTCGAGGTAGACGGTGCGGTCCACCGACCGGAGCCATTCCGCGTGGAATGCGGTGATCTCGCGCGAGACGGGATCGACCTCCTTCGAGATGCGCAGGTTCGACGGTCCGCGCCAGATGTAGTCGGCCGAATGCGGGCGGCATTGCCACTCGGGCAGCGTCTGGATGGCGGCGTCCCAGGTGTCGGCGCGCATGCGGGCCGCGTCGCTGATCGGAATGCCCGCATAGTCGCCGAGATCGGGACCAGGCACGCGCTCGGGCTGATCCTCCCAGAAGCGCGGCGCCCATTCGCCCGAAAAGTCCACCTGCGCCGACGCCGGCCCGGCGACGGCCACGAGCGCGACGGCCATCACGACGAATGTCTTCATCTAGTACCGTCCTGAGAGCAGCGCACCGGCGTGCGGGACGTACGTCTTGAGACCGAGCTTCTGCAGCATCTGGTATGTCGTGCAGACCGCCGCCGAGACGACCGGGCGTCCGCACTCGCGCTCGACGATCGGGATGGCCGGAAGCGACGGCATCTGCACGCACGACGAGAGCACGAGCGCATCGGCCCCCTCGAGTTTCAGCTGCTTGTAGATGTCGACGAGCGCCATCGGGTCGCGGCGGCCGACTTCGACGTTGTCGGGAATCTCCAGCGAGATCGTGTCCACGACGTGGAGCCCCTCGCTCTCGAGATAGTCCGCCACGAGCTCGGTGAGCGGGCGCATGTACGGCGCCACCATCGCAATCGTCCTGGCGCCGAGCACCTTCAGGCCCTGCACGAGCGCACCGGCGCTCGTGACCACGGGCGTCGGCGCCCCCTCGCGCTCGGTCACCTCGCGGAGACGCCGCTCCGACTGGCAGTGGTACCCCTTCCCCATGCTCATCGTCGCCACCAGACACGCGTAGCCGATCACGTCGACCCGCGCGTCGGCGAGCTCCGCGGCGCACCGGTTCGACTCGGCGTCCATTGCCGCCAGCTCCTCCGTCGTCACGCGCTTCATGCGCATGCGGCTGGAGTGGAATGTGAAGCGCTCCGGTTCGACCGACTCCCGGGCCCGCAGCATCGCCGGGATCTCGGTCTCCATCGTCGTGTTGGAGCTCGGGACGATCTGACCGATTCGGTACGTCTTCACTGACAGGGGGCCTCTTCGCGCCACAGGCCGAGCGCCTGCTGCGCCGGCCGGTCCGAGAAGCTGAAGAGCACCACGTCTTCGTCTGCCTCGTGCGCCACCGGCGTCCACGACGGGGCGACGAACACGTCACGCGGCCCCCACGTGAGCGTCGTCTCGCCGACACGGGTCCGGCCGCGCCCTTCGACGACGGCAAAGACCGTCGAATCGGTGGCCCGATAGCGCGCGCCGGCACATCCCTTCGGCAGCAGCTGCATGAACGCGCCGATGGTCGGCATCGGCGAGCCACCGGTCGTCGGGTTGATGAAGCGCATCTTCACCCCGTGGCACTGGTGCACGAAGCCGCTCCGGTGCAGCGTCTCGAGCGTCTCGCGGCTGCGGGCGTACGGGTAGTTGAAGATCGGCGAGGAGGGGCGCGCCGGCGTCCAGTCGACCGGCAGCATGTTGGCTGCGTAGCGCGCGTGCGAGTCGCCATCCGGCACGGTGTTCGGCTGGATGTCGCCCGGATAGCTTTCCCGGAAGCTCGCGTCGAACAGGTTCACGATCGGCACGTCGAGGCCGTCGAGCCAGATCACCGGTACGTCGCCCGGGTTGCCATGGTCGTGGTACGTCCACGAGGGCGTGAGAATGAAATCGCCCGGGTGCATCACCGTCCGCTCGCCTTCGACGGCCGTGTATGCGCCCGTGCCCTCCATGACGAAGCGGAGGGCCGCCATCGTATGCCGGTGGGCCGGCGCGATCTCACTCGGAAGGATCAGCTGCAGGCCGGCATACAGGCTCGTCGTGATGCGCGACTGCCCCCGCAGCCCTGGATTCTCGAGCACGAGCACGCGGCGCTCCGCCTCGCGCGCGGTGAGCAGCCGGCCCGCCTCCATCAGCAGCGGCCGCACCTCGTCGTACTTCCAGAGGACGGGCACGATGTCGGGCGTCGGCTCGAACGGAATGATCTTGCCGAGCACCTCCCAGAGCGGCGCCGTGTTCTTCGTGTCGAGCCGCGCGTACAGCTCACGCCGCTCGGGCGTCAGCGCAGCCGGCTTTACCGCGGTTGCTGTGGCGCTTTCCATGGCTCTCTCATTCCGCCGGTCCACGAGGACCCGGCCTACGCTTTCACCGATTCGAACGCAGGGCGGGCCTTTTCGGACCCGCCTTCGGCGGCTCGGACGGCCACCTCCATCGTGCCGATCCCTTCGACGGTCGCCACGATGCGGTCACCCGGCTCGATCGGACTCACCCCTTCCGGCGTGCCCGTGAGGATGACGTCGCCCGGATGCAGCGTATAGAACGACGAGGCCATCTCGATGAGCTCGGGCACGCCGAGAATCATGTATCTCGTGTTCGACTTCTGGCGCAGCTCGCCGTTGACCGTGATCTGCAGGTCGAGTGTTCCCGGATTCGGAATCTCGTCGGCCGTGACGAGCCACGGCCCGAGCACGGTGTAGCTGTCGGGTGACTTGCGGAGGCTCCGGTCCTCGGAGCCGCGGATGCTGATGTCGAGCCCGATCGTGTAGCCCGCCACGTAGTCGAGCGCCTCCGCGGCCGCGACGCGGCTCGCCTGCCGCCCGATCACCACGGCGAGCTCCACTTCGTGATCGGTGCGGCGCTCCGGCTTGCAGATCACCACGCCCTCAGCCGGACCCACGAGCGAGCTCGAGGCCTTCAGGAACACGCCCGCCTGCTGGATCGTGATCGTGTGCGCCGGGTTGTTCGAGTGGATCTGGACGTCGGACTTCACCTCGTCCAGGTGCTTCTGATAGTTCACCGGCGCCGCGATGATCTTGCCTGGATTCGCAATCGGGCTGAGCAGCCGAACGCGGTCGAGCGGCACGGCTGCCGCGCGGTCGGCGAGCGTGCGCGCGCGTGCGACCACCGCTGGCAGGTTGGCCACGAGCCCGTCGTAGGGTGGACACGGATACCGGAAGGTGGGCAGGACCTCGAGCGCCGCGCTGACGTCGCGGACCTGTCCGCCGCCATCGACGACTCCAAGCCGTCCCTCGTCAAATCGGCACAGGCGCATGGCCGAGTGTCCCCCTCTCCTTAGAAAGCGTACTTCACGGCGAACTGCAGGATCCGCGGGTCGTCCGCGCCGAACTGCGTCGCGCGATCGGGGTTGCCGCCCGAGGCAAGAGCGCCCGTGCCCTGCGGCAGGATGCGCCCGAAATTCCGATTGCTGAGGTCGATAATCGGGTTGCCCCAGCGCACCGTGTTGAACACGTTGAATACCTCGGCGCGCACCTCGATCTGCTGTCCGGTGCCGAAGCGGAATAGCCGGGCCAGGACCATGTCGGCTACCCACCGCGAAGGCCCGCGGAACTGGCCGCGCGTCGTGTTGCCGAAGGTGCCGAGCGCCGGCTGCTCGAAGGCGAGCGGGTTGAGCCAGTTGCCCGGCGTCTTGCTCCCATAGGGATCACTGCCGACGAGGTTCCCGCGCTGATTGCTGGTCGTGCCGCTGGTGATGCCGTTGAGCGCGCGGTCCTGACCGGTACTCACCGTCAGCGGCGCCCCGGACATCGCGCGCACGATGCCGCCGAGGCGCCATCCCTCGACGAGCGCCGCCGCCACGCCATCACCGACGTCGGGCGTCTGCACGCCGATGCTCATGTTCACCAGGTGGCGGCGATCGGCCTCGCAGGCGCCCCGATCGAAGTCGGGATCCTCCGGCTTCGACCAGCCGGTGCCGATGTTCGGCAGATCCTGCGTCGGATGCCCCTCGCACGTCGACAGCGTGTAGTTCGCATTGATCGCGACGCCCTCGGCGGATCGCCGCTGAAACGCCAGCACGAGGCCGTGGTAGGTGCGCGTGCCGCTCGCGTCGTGCAGATCGAGGCCGGCAATGAACCGGCCCTCGACCGGGTTCTCGAACATCAGCTCCCGCCGCTGGTTGACGTTGCCCTGCGTCGAACACACCGCGTGGAACGTGCCGTCCGGCAGCGTGCAGGGGCCCAGGCCGAGGAAGCGGGCAGGGTTGAGCGCCTTCATGTTCCAGAGCCGATCGGTGTAGTTGCCGATGTAGCTGGCCGACACGGCCATGTTGGTGCCGACCTGCCGCTCGACCACGGCATTCCACGACTGTTTGCGCGTGTTCCGCTGGTCCGGATCGATGGCGAGGTACTGCCCGCCGGCGGGAAACGCCGCATTGGCATCGAAGGTCCGCGGGAACGGGTTGCCGCCCGGGAAGGTCGCGTACGGATCGTCGAGGCGCGCATTGAGAATGCGCACGTCGGCGCCCCACGGCGGCGCCACGGATGTGTTCAGGTGGTACTGCGCGTTCACGAAATCGTACCCGAGCCCGTAGCCGGCGCGCAGCGATGTGCGGCCGTCACCGGTCACGTCCCACGCCGCGCTCACCCGCGGCGCGAAATTGTCCCACTGCCTGTTCATCCCCGCCCGGCCGCCCACGAATCCCTCGTCGCCCGGATAGAGGAACCCGGCGGGCGCGTTGCGGAACACGCCGCTCTTGACGCCGCGCCGGAAGCGGTCGATGTCGAAGTTGTAGATGTACTCGTTGACGAGCTGCTGCGGGAAGAACGGCTCCCAGCGCACGCCGTAGTTCAGCGTCAACCGCGGCGTCAGCCGCCACGTGTCGTTCGCATAGACGCCCGCGTACCACTGGTACATGTCGAGGAAGTTCGGGTTGGCCTGAATGAACTGCGCGACGTTGCCGAGCAGGAAGTCGCCGAGGCCGTGGCCGGTCACCTGCCCGTTGACGGTGAAGTTCCCCATGGCCCGCACGTTCGCGGTGGTGAACGAATTCCAGCGCGCGAGGTTGGCCCCGAACGCGAACTGGTGGCCGCCGCGGATCATCGTCAGGTCGTCGCCGATCTGGAACGTCGTGGTCTTGTAGCGTGCCTCCGTCTGCACGGCGCTCCCGAGGTTGAACCCGCCGACGACCGTCATCACGATGTAGTCGGGCAGGTACGAGAACATCCTGACGCCGACGTCGGGACCGGAGAAGTAGCCCTCGTGCTGCCGGTGGATATTCGTGTGATTGATCGCCGCCCGGAACGCGTTGACCGTTGTCGAGCTCACGACCCAGGTTTCCCCGAGCGTGAATGAATGGGCGATGTTGTCGAACCCGCCCCGGCTCGCGGCGAGCAGATTGTCAGGCGTCTTGCGCAGCGGCGGCGGACTCACGTACGTGGTCGCGATGTACCGCCCGAAGAGCCCGTGATCGTTCGTGAGCTGGTAGTCGATCCGGCCGACGCTCTGCCCTTCGTCCGCGTCGATCGCCTGTCCGAACGTGACGCGCCCACACGGGTCCGTCGTGGACGGCAGACGACGGGCGACCTGCAGCGCGGCGGGGCTGAAGAGCGCCGGATTCACACGGTTGTTCACGAACGGGCCGCGGAGCGTCAACTGCTGCCCGGCGCACGCCGGGGACGCAAGCTGTGTGAAGTCGCCCGCCAGCATGGCCGGCGTCGGCACGAACGCGACGTTGCTCGTCGGCGTCTGCCGGATGTAGGTGCCCTGGTACCCGCCAAAGAAGAACAGGCGATCGTTGATGATGGGACCGCCGAGGGTGCCGCCGAACTGGTTGCGGTTGAGGCCGTCGCCTTCACGCGTGCCGTCGGGGCGCACGCGCGCGAACGGGTGCGTCGCGTTGAACCGGTGATTCCGCCAGAACTCGAACGCGCCGCCATGGAAGACGTTCGTGCCCGACTTGGTGACCGCCTGCACCGACGCTCCCGTGTGCATGCCGCTGGCGGCGTCGAGCGCGCCGGTCTCGACCCGGAACTCCTGCAGCGCGTCAGGAAACGGCAGCGGCAGGTTCAGGTTGTCGTACGGGTTGTTGTGCATGGCGCCATCGAGCATGTACGCCGTGCTGCTGCCAAGGCCGCCTGCGACCGCGATCTCGACGCCGCCGGAGCTTCCCTGCATGCTGCGGGTGGAGGCCTCGCCGCCGTTCGTGCCCGAGACCACAGCGGCGCCGGCCAGCTCGATGAGCTGCATCGGATTGCGGCCGTTCAGCGGCAACTCGAGGATGCGCTCGTTCTCGATCACGGCGCCGATCCCGGCGCGCTGCGTATCGACGAGCGGCGTTTCGGCGGCGACCGAGACGGTTTCCGTCACGTCGCCGAGGGTGAGCGTCATGTTGATCGTGGGACTGCTGCCGACCTGCAGCACGATGCCGGTTTGTGAATAGGTCCGAAATCCCGAAAGCGCCACCTCCAGCTGGTAGGGCCCGAGCGGCAGGTTCGTCAGCCTGAATGAACCGTCCGCGTCGGTCACGACCTCGCGGCGCAATCCGGTGTCGGTCTGAATCGCGGTCACCGTCGCACCGGGCAGAACGCCGCCGCTGGGATCGGCGACCGTACCGTTGATCTGTGCCGTTGCCTGCGCCAGCGCGTGGCCCGCGGTGAGCAGCACCACGAGCGCACCCAGGACGCCGATACGGACCGGACGAACCATCTCGAACCTCCTCCAGAGCACCAACCCGATCGTGCCGTGTATCTCGGGGAGTATACCTCCGCCTCTCGCGTGATAGGCTGTGGCGCCGATGCGTTACCTGACCTTCTCGACCGCACACGATCCGACGCCGCGTCTTGGCGTCGCCGCCGGCGACCGCGTGATCGATCTTCAGACGATCGCCCGAGCGGTGAGCGCCGAGCCGCCGCCGGCCAGCCTCCTCGATCTGATCGCCAGCGGCCACGCGACGTGGCGCCGCGTGGCCGACATGGTGAATCGCGCCGCCCCGTCGCAGAGCGGCGCCGGGGTTCCGATGCGCGACATCCGGTGGCACGCGCCGATTCCGCGCCCGACGAAGAACATCTTCTGCGTCGGACGCAACTTCGTCGCCCATGCCGCTGAGGGCGCGCGGGCGCGCGGCGTGCCGGTGAAGCTGCCGACGGTGCCGCTCTACTTCACGAAGGCGCCCACGACGGTCATCGGTCCGTACGACGAGGTGCCGTGGCACCAGTCGGCGACGCAGCAGGTCGACTGGGAGGCGGAGCTGGCGGTCATCATCGGCGTGCGGGGCTGCAATATCCGGCGCGAGTCGGCGCTCGAGCACGTCTTCGGCTACACGATCGCGAACGACGTGACCGCGCGCGATCTGCAGGATCTGCACGGGCAGTTCTTCAAGGGAAAGAGCCTCGACGGCTCGTGCCCGATGGGACCGGTGGTCGTTACCGCCGAGGAATATGGCGATCCGCACGCGAAGGACATCGCGCTGCGCGTCAACGGCGTCGTCAAGCAGCAGGGCAACACGCGCGACCTGATCTTCCGGATCGACGTGCTCATCGAGTCGCTGTCGCACGGCCTGACGCTCGAGCCCGGAGACATCATCGCCACCGGCACGCCCGAAGGCTGCGGGTTCGCCCGCACGCCGCCCGAGTTTCTGCAGGTGGACGACATCATGGAAACCGAGGTCGAGGGAATCGGGGCGATGCGCAACCGCGTCGTGGCTCGCCCCTAGAAGAGGAACAGCTGCATGGATCTGCTGCAGGCGCTCGGCCAGCAGGCCGCATTCATCAACGCCGAGGTCGTCCCGTGGGTGCTGCGGGTCGTCATGATCGGCCTCGGGCTGTCGCTGACGCTCGCCGACTTCAAGCGCGTCGTCGTCTTCCCCAAGGCGGCGGGCGTGGGACTGGCCGGGCAGCTCATCGGGATGCCGCTGACGGCGTTCGTGCTGGCCCTGCTCTTCAATCCGCCGCCGTTCATTGCCGTCGGCCTGGTGATCGTCGCCGCGTGTCCGAGCGGCATCACCTCGAACGCGTACTCGTTTGCCGCGCGCGCCGACGTGCCGCTCTGCGTGACGCTCTCGGCCGTCACGAGCGTCGTCACGGTGCTCACGATTCCGTTTCTGATCAACCTGGCGCTGCAGACCTTCGGCGATCAGGGACAGCTCGGTGCGCTGCCCGTCCTGCCGATGCTCGTGGGTCTGGCGTCCTACACGCTGCTGCCGCTCGTCATCGGCATGATCGTCCGCGACCGGTTTCCCGAATTGGCCGCGCGCGCCGTGGAGCCGCTGCGGAAATCCGTGCTGTATCTCATGGCGGTCGTGCTGATCCTTGGCGTCGTCTCGAGCTACCGGCAGCTGATCGACCACGCGGCCACCGCCGGCGGCCTCGTGATCGCCATGAACATCCTGACGATGGGACTCGGGTACGGCCTGGCGCGGCTGTTCAGGCTGTCGGCCGCCCAGGCGGTCACGATCACGTTCGAGGTGGGCGTACAGAACCTGGCCCTGTCGTTTGCGATCAATTTCAACATGCTGCAGCGGCCCGACCTGGCAACGACCGGGCTCATCTATGCCGCCGTGATGCCGGCCACGGCGCTCGCCTTCGTCTCGATCGGCCGGCGGTTCATCGAGGCAGAACACGCAAGTCCGCGGACCGTATCGGAGATCGTGCGATGAGGATGGATTACGAAAGACTGGAGAAGCAGCTCAGGATCGATCTGGACCTCGAACGCCGGCCGACCGCCGTTGCGTTTCTGGCGGCGCCGCCGACCGACGTGGAGAAATTCGAGGGCGTGCAGCCGTCGGCTGCTCGGTGTGAGTACGACCACGACATTCGGCGGATGGCTCCACGTCCTGCTCGTGGTCGCGGTCATCTTTCTGCTGATTCGCGTGATTCGCGGCCAGCCGGTCTGAACGAAGCCGTGGAGGGGCGGGCCACCCCGGGCCCGCCCCCGCGCATCGGCAGCGACCCTCCGCCGCAGTCGCTACCGGCGCGACCCCGCGCCGGCCATCGTCGTCCCGGCCGGCGTCGTCTGTTCGCGGCCGGCCGATCCTTCCCAGCCGCCGGTCACGCGCAGGTTGTTGTGCACTTCGCGGACGCCCGACACGCGCTCGGCGAGGTCTTCGGCGTGCCGCTTGTCGCCGCGATCGCGGACGCTGCCCGAGAGCGTCACCTCCCCGGCCCGTACGCTCACCTCGATGTCGCTCGCGTCGATCCAGGGATCCTGTGTGAGCCGCTCTGCCATAAGACCTCCCGATGCTTCTGTGCTGTTCCGGCAGGGACGGAGGTCGTGCAATGCGCAGGCCACGCGCGATGGTGAGCCGCGCGCGATCTAGACGACGATCGATCGCGCGGAGAGAAGCGGTGCGATGAGCTCGGCGCGACCGTCGACAGCAATCGCCGCCGACGCCTGTGCAGCTGGAAGCGCGTTGTACAGCAGCCGCCACGCCGCATCGTCGGAGAGGCGCGCGCGGGCGTCCGCCCGATCTGCGAGGCCAGCCGACAGCGCCCACCGGTCAGGTTCACGCGTCAACGTCCAGCTTCCGCCCGCGGGACCTTCGATGACGAAGGCGATCGTGGCGCCCTCTTCCACGGCGAGCGTGCGATACACGTGCGGGAGCGCGCGGATGCTGATGTCGAGCACGGCCTTCAGGTACCGCACGTCGGCGAGTGGCGGCGCGCCGACTGCGAGGCGGATCTGCATCTGGTGATGCCACAGTTCCGTGAACTCGCGACCGATATCGAACCAGCCGGCCGATGCCGCTTCGCCGGCCCATGACACGCCGAAGAGCGCCGGCGCCTCCAGTGGACGCGCCTCGAAGAACGCGGCGAGATCGCGGCTCGCCAGCTCGAACAGCTCCGTCAGCACCTGCGGACTCAGTCGGCGCGTCGCGGCCACCCACTCGTGGTTCAGGCCGTTGATGAAGCGGACGAAATCGGGTTCGCTCTCGATCGGGAATGGCGGCGGAGGCGGAACCAGTCCATCCCGCTGGAACGAGACGCGCCGCAGCGTCAGATCGACGAGATGCGAGAGGACGTCGCGGACTGTCCAGGCGCCGGCGAGGGTCGGGCGCTCGAAGTCGTCGGGCGCGAGTCCGCGCAGGAGATCGACGAGCGCCGACGAGACCGGCCGGAAGAACGCGCGCGTGTCGACCACTGGGGGACGAGCCAGCGGCATCAGCGGACGAACGAGAACATCACCGCATCCACCGGAGCGCCGTGCAGGATCAGCCGATGGCGGAGCACGCCTTCGCGGACCGCGCCCGCCTTGTCCGCCACGCGCAGGCTGGCGTGATTGCCGGTGGCCACGACGATCTCGAGGCGCACGAGACTGGTGTGCTCGAACGCCCAGTCGCGCAGCAGCCGCGTGGCGCGGGTCGCGACACCGCGACCCGCGGCGCTCGTGCGGACCCAGTAGCCGAGATTGCAGCGCCGATTCGGCTCGTCGAACTGGTTGAGGCCGCACTGGCCCAGATACCGGCCGTTGGCGTCGACGATGGCGAACTCGAACCACTTGCGCTCGTTGAACGCCTGGACCTGGACGCGCAGCCAGGATCGCGCCTCGTGCTGCGAGTAGTCCGGATGACACCAGGGCATCCACTGAATCAACTCGGCGAGCGACTCGCGCACCGCCTCGTACATCGGGGAGGCGTCGTCCGCGCTGCACGGACGGATGATCACGGGGGCGACGTCAGGCGCGTGTGAGACAGCCGTGACCATGGTGGTCGACCTGAGCCCTGGGGCCTCGGCCTGAGGCCTGAGGCCTCTATTTCGCCGTCGGCTTCGGCTGGTCCGGGCCCGTGTAGCGCAGGATGAAGAGTCCCCAGTGCTTGTCGTCGAGATAGATGTAGCCGCGGGTGTCGACGAGCACATCCTCCGACTGCTGCACGAGATCGTTCGGCGGCTGCGGGCCGTACCGCTTGAGCGGCTGCGGCGGGATGAACCAGCCGGTCTCCTTCGGGCTGATCGGGTCCTTGATGTCGAACACGCGCAGTCCGGCGTTGAAGTACGTCAGGTAGATCAGATCGCCCGGCTTCTCCACGTCGGGCAGATGGACCTCGTGGTTCACGTTGTGCGGGCCGAACCGGCCGCCCTTCTCGCAGAAGTTCTTGTACGGCTCGCCCGCGGGCGGCTGCGGCAGCGGGAAGAGCGACATGAGCCGCGGACGCTTGAGGTCCTTGATGTCGACCAGGCCCGCGAAGTTGAGCCCCTCGTTGCACCGTTCGTTGCTCGCCTCGGACGAGACGACGACCAGATTGCGGTCCCAGAGCGGCAGCGCCGAATGCAGCGACTGCGAGCCGGCGTTGATGAACGGCGGGCTGAAGTCGAGCCGGCCGATCTCCTGCGGCTTCGACGGATCGCTGATGTCGAGGGTCACCAGGCTCGGCGAGAACGCCATCACGAGCGTCCTGCCGTCGGGGCTGACCACCGCCGGACCGTGGAACCCGTACGGCGTATTCGGCCGCATCGTCTCGCCGGCCGCCTTGTTCATCCCCGGCTGCGCCCACTTCCCCACTTCCTTCGGGTTCTTGGGGTCGCTGACGTCCATGATGACGAGGAGGTTGCCGCCAGCGTAGCCGGGATAGCCGGACGACAGATACGCGTAGCGGCCGCCCGGGTACGAGTTGCGGTGCGTGCCGCCCTGCCCCGAGCTCCAGCGCGAGAGCTCCTTGGGATTGAGCGGATCGGAGATGTCCCAGATGATGATGCCGTCGCTCGCCGGCAGCTTGGCGTCGCCGCCCCAGGCGGGCGCCTTCCGCTGGAGCGCCGTGATCATCAAGTTGTCGTGCAGCGTGACCTGGATGTTCCAGCTGTTCGGCATCCCGGGGATGAACTTGACGTGCCTCGGGTTGGTGGGATCGGTCACATCGACGATGCTCCAGCCGTCGTGCCACAGGTGGCCGGTGTAGAGGTACCACCGGTCGCCGACGCGCTTGATCGCCAGCTTGAACGGCGGCCGGCCGCCCATGTCGCTGTAGCCGACCGGCTTCATGTTGTGCGCCTTCCATCCCTGCGGAATCGGATCCGCACCCGCCGGTCGCGGCAAGGCCGCGACCGCCGCAACGGCCATCGCGGCCACCAGCACTGCGCACTGCACCTGTCTCATGCGAGGTCTCCTCCCGGGAAGCGGCGTACGTGGTGTCCGGCTTCAGCCGGACCCAGGAAGCCGCTATTGTACGCGCGTCACCGATCGCCGATCACCGCGTACCCCTGAATCTCCACTTTCGCGTCGGGGTTGGCGAGCGCCGTCACGGTGATGAGCGCGCTGCCGGGAAAGTTGTCGCCGAAGATCTCGCGGCGGATCTCGGTGAGCCGGTCGCCGAGGCGGACGTCGGTAATGAACACCGTCATCTGCACCATGTCGCTCAGCCTGCCTCCGGCTTTTTCGAGTGTCTGGCCGATGAGTTTGAAGACCTGGCGCACTTGCCCGTCGAAGTCGCCGGCGAGCGACCGTCCGGTGTCGTCGACGACGGCGAGCTGGCCGCCGAGCCAGACCATCTTGCCGCCCTCGGTGATCACGGCGAGCGAGTAGCCGCGCGTCTGCGGACGCTCCCCCTTGACGTAGTCCTTGGCTGCCGCCGGAGCGGCGATCGCGACGAGCAGTGCGGCGATGACGATGCGGATCATGGTGTCCTCCTCTCAGATGCCGGGCGGTGCGCAGGGAAATCTCTGGCGGAGCGCCATGTACGCCAGGATGCGCGCCGAAAAGTCCAGGGCGTCGGGGTGATCGGCGAAGTAGCGCGCGACGGCCTCCGCCGCGTCGGCCACGGTGGCGCCGGGCGGCGTACAGAAGCCCTCGGATGTCTTCTCGAGCGCGCCGAGCCCACGGTAGATCTCGTTGATGTCGATGAGACCTTCAATCCAGCCAAGGCACGCGCGCGTCTCCGCCGCTTGTGCCGAGGCCGCCGCGCGGCTCCGGACGACGTCGCCACATCGGGCCAGCCACTCACGGCCGGTTTCCGGCTGGCGACCGACGACGCGTTCCTGCCCACGTGCCGCCGTGGCGCACAGGACGATGACTGCGCACGCGCCAAAGGCGCGCGAGGCACGCCCGCCTGCCATCCCTGCCTCCTCTGTTGGTGGCGGGATGATAGCAG